>JAFSGO010000136.1 GCA_017440765.1 Clostridia bacterium | reverse complement strand
GTGCTTCGTGTACGAAAAAACGTTAGGGATGATAACAGCGCCCTTGTATTAGTGCTGCCGTATGCAATGGCGAAATATCTCAATAATGAAAAATATTACCACGATTACTATACCGACGTGGAAATATCCTACGCCGCATCCAAGGCACACCCAAAGGCCGCCATACAGCTCCGCAACCGTGAAATGGTGGATAGAGCCGACCTTGTGATCTGTTATATTGAGCGCAAGGAAGGCGGCGCATGGCAAACCGTGAAATATGCTATGGAGCAAAATAAAAAGGTCATCAATCTGGCTGACGATTCGACTTCATCCCACTAAAAAGCAAAGCAACCGCATCGGGTGATACGGTTGCTTTTTGTTATGCCAATATTTGTTTTAAGAGCTCGGTTGCGGGTTGGTCACTTGGATCGTTTGTACCCAGCTTTCCACGGAAGGCATCGGCAAGGATGGACTTTTTCATAAGTTCGATCTTTGCAAGGGCTTCTTCCGCTGCTTCTTTGATCCGCTGTTCATCAGCAAGCAGCTCGTCGAGAATACGGACGATTTCTTGTTGTTCTTCATAAGATGGCAAATTGATTTTGATCTTTGCCAACGCCTGTCCTGTGAGGTGTTTTATTGTTGTTCCGGTGAAATGCTCTTGCAACTGTCCATTAAGACTCATATAGTGCAAGGTATAACCGAGATATTCGCTACACACGCCTACGTTGGGACGGAAACGGTGCAATGCCTTTTGAAAAATCATCTCACAGTCAGCATCTTTCCAAATTGCACAGCGTCCGGGTTCGCCGCCCTCGCAGATGAAAAGATCCCCTTGTTTTACGGAGAGCGATTTTCGTTCTTCCTCAGATGCGAGCATAGTTGCAACGTCAGTCAAGTCAAAGGAAAACCACCGAACATTAACATTGCGAATGTACGGAGTGGGTATGCCGTTGTTCTTAACTTTATCAAGCATCTTTCCGAGTTTGGACTTTCCTAAATCTGCGTAGCTATGCAACATCCAACTATCCATATCAAGACCATTTTCCACTCTCCACTGCTTAGTGAGTTTACCGGTGAAGGCTTGGTGCAAGATAGCAGATTTTCTGCTTTCAGCGTTATCAATGATTGTTTGTGCATTTTCCGCTGCTTTGTCGAGATCAGCAAAAAGCTCGGTAATCGTATCTACAATGCGTTTCTGCTCTGCAAGCGGTGCAATGGGAATAGGATATTTTTGAACAAACTTTGGTTGGGCACGCATAAGCGATCCACCAACGCCAGATACGTTGGAAAGCATATATTCCCTAAAATATTTGCTCTGTAAACACCACATTAAATAATCGGTGTTAATACTTTCGTTGCGCACAACAATCCATTCAGAAGATGCAAGCAAGGTGTTTTCGGTGTGCTTGGAAACTTTCCACACGCGATTTATGCGAGGGTTAATCTTGCAGAGCAAAACATCACCTTTTTGAACAGCTTGCTTTGATGATCCAATGTCTTCTCCACACACTATTTCAGGGTAGTTGTCCGCACTACTTGGAACGCTATAGAGTTCAAATACTTTTTGAGGTTCTTTTGAGGGATCAATAGATACCCCTTTGTAATGGTTTACGCTTTCGATAGTTGCCCAACACCAATTCTTCGGCACTTCGTATGGCTGTTCATCGGTAGGGACAAGGGCTTTTTCCAAACGTTCTTCGGCGGTCAAGGCTGTGGTTTTCTTTGCTGCCATTATTCACCCTCCGCTTTCAGTTTACAGAGCTTGGCGGAAACACCCTGCATCAGTCCCAGAGATTCTTCAAGGAGTGCAATTATGTCATCACAGCTCTCAATGGGATCGGGCAGGTCGGTATAGTCCAGCACGGAATCGTCACGGATAAGACCGAGATCGAGGGTATCTCCTTTATCTTCAATCTCGGCACGCGTAAACACGCTCCACCGTTCATCCTGCACGGCGCGGCGGTCTGTGGCGATATATGCCTTTTCAAAGTCGGCAAAATGCTCCACCGTTAAGGGGGTTGTTTTACCAAAGGACGGCATATTGGTGCGCAGGTCATAAAACCATACCTCTTGGGTGTTGCCTCTGTCCTGTTCGCCACGGGTGAAGAATAATACGTTGGTTTTAACACCTTGGGCATAGAAAATGCCGGTGGGCAGACGGAGCACGGTATGCAGATTGCATTTCTCCATCAGGTCGTGACGGATCTTGGTGCCGTCGCCGTCGGCAAACAGCACGTTATCCGGCAACACCACAGCGGCACGGGCTTTTCCGTCCGCTTTCAAGCTGCGGTAAATATGTTGTAGGAAATTCAACTGCTTATTGCTGGTGGGATAGGTGAAATCATCACGGGTGGCGCGTTCGCCGCCTTTTTTGGTTCCAAAGGGTGGGTTGGTGAGCACCACGTCATAGCCATTTAACTGCTTTCCCTCGTTGGAAAGAGTGTCACCTAAGTAAATTTGACCCGAAATATCGTGGAGCATGGCGTTCATCAGCGCAAGGCGGTGGGTATCGTGTACCAACTCACAGCCGGTAAAGGCGGCGGTACGCTGAAACTCCTGCTCGTCAATGGAAAGGTCAAAGAGATTATCGGTATGATCTTTTACGTATTGGTCGGCGGCGATCATAAAGCCGAAGGTGCCGCAGGCGGGGTC
>JAFSGO010000135.1 GCA_017440765.1 Clostridia bacterium | reverse complement strand
CATAACTTTTTGGTATTCAGATTCAAAAGCCCGAATACACAATATGCTTCCGCCACCACCTCGCCGTCTTTGAGCAGGCGATAACAACGGTCAAACGACGCGCCCTTTTCGGGGATCGCCCACGTTTCCGCCGTCACCGTGTCAAACTCGTGCAGATCACCGTAAATACACAAATGCGTGCGTCCCACCAAAAAGGCATAACCTTGCGCAAGCAGGTCGCTGTACGACGGCTTTTGCACGTACATATTGCGATTCGCCGTTTCCATCATATACCGCAACACCGCCGACGGCCGCACACGATTATTATGCGCGAGGTCGTGCGAGGAAATGCGATACGTTTCCGTAAATTTCATACCCTTATCCCAACTGCGCCATGCTCTGCTCAAGAAGCGCGATTTTTTCCTGCAACCTCGTCGCCTGATCGCGCGCGGTCTGCACCACCGCCTCAGGCGCTTTGTCGGTAAACGACGGATTGGCAAGGCGCGCCAACACACCGTCAAGCTGCTTTTGCGCGGTCTCTTTTTCTTTGATGAGTCGTGCTTTTTCCGCCTGCATGTCCACCAGCTCTGCCATCGGGATCTTGATGGTAGCATCCGCCGTAACGATGCTGACCGCACCATCCACCTCGAACGCTTCACCCACCGTCACCTCAGACGCGGAAGCGAGCCGCAGGAAGAACGGCACTCCCTTCTTAAAGGTATCCTCAAACGCCGTTTCCACAAAGATCTGCGCCTTGCGGGACGGCGGCACGTTCATTTCACCGCGACGGTTGCGGATCGCACCGATCGCTTCCATGATACGTTCCATTTCCTTTTCTTCCGACGGGAAGTTAAGCGCCTCGTCGTACACCGGCCACGGAGAGACCATCAGCGCATCACCCTCGTGCGGCAACGACTGCCAGATCTCCTCAGTCACGAACGGCATAAACGGATGCAAGAGTTTCAGCATTCCGGTCATCACGTACACGAGTACCTGCCGTGCCGCCGCCGCGTTTTCGCCTTGCAGGCGACCTTTGCACAGCTCAATGTACCAATCGCAGAAATTATCCCAAATGAAATCGTACAGCTTCTGCACCGCAATGCCGAGTTCGTATTTATCCAGATTTTCCGTCACCGCGCGGGTCAGCGAATTGAAGCGGGATACGATCCACTTATCCTCCAACGTCAGCTCTGCGGGCAACGACAGTTCCACCGGCTCGTCGCCGATATTCATCAGGATAAACCGCGCCGCGTTCCACAACTTGTTGGCAAAATTGCGGGACGATTCCACCTTATCGGTCATAAACCGCATATCGTTTCCGGGGCTGTTACCGGTAGCGAGCATAAAGCGCAGCGCATCCGCACCGTACTGGTCGATGATCTCCAGGGGATCAATGCCGTTGCCGAGTGATTTCGACATCTTGCGACCCTGTGCATCGCGCACCAGACCGTGGATCAGTACCGTGTGGAACGGTGCCTTATCCGTATACGCCAGTCCCGAAAAGATCATACGGCTGACCCAGAACCCGATAATATCGTATCCCGTCACCAACGTATCAGTGGGATAGAAATATTTCAGATCCTCGCTGTCCTCGTTCGGCCAACCAAGGGTCGAGAACGGCCACAGTGCCGAGGAGAACCAGGTGTCCAGCGTATCGGGATCCTGCGTGAGCGCATGACTGCCGCATTTCGGGCACACCGTGGGCGCCTCTTTCGCAACGATCGTCTTACCGCAATCCGCACAGTACCATGCGGGGATCTGATGGCCCCACCACAACTGTCGGGAAATACACCAATCGCGCGTGCCGCGCATCCAGTTCATATAGTTTTTGGTAAACCGTTCGGGAACGAATTTGATCTCGCCCTTTTCCACCGCCTCAATGGCAGGCAGGGCGAGCGGCTCCATCTTCACAAACCACTGTTTTGATACCATCGGCTCAATGGTCTGATGGCAACGGTAACAAGTGCCGACGTCGTGTTTACGCGGCTCGGTCTCTTTCAGGTAACCACCCGCTTCAAGATCGGCAAGAATCGCTTTGCGCGCTTCAAGCGCCGTCATACCGGCATACTTGCCGCAATCCAGCACTTCGGGCTCATCGACAGCCGCACGGCCGGATGCACGCAGCTCATCCACCGCCGCTTTATCGGCAGCACCCGTCAGGTGCCCGTCGTAGGTAAACACGCGGATCATCGGCAGATCGTGACGCTTTCCGACCTCAAAGTCGTTCGGGTCGTGCGCGGGTGTGATCTTCACGACGCCCGTACCTTTTGTCATATCGGCGTGCTCGTCGCACACGATCGGAATTTCTTTATCAAGCAGCGGCAGGATCACGTGGCAACCGTGCAGATGCGCATAACGCGGATCCTCCGCGTTGATCGCCACCGCCGTATCGCCGAGCATGGTTTCAGGACGCGTGGTCGCCAACTCCAGCTTCTCGCCGGTCTCCTTGACCGTATACAGCAGATGCCAGAAATGTCCGTCTTTTTCCTCGTATTCCACCTCGGCGTCCGAGATCGAGGTGTTACAATGCGGACACCAGTTGACCATACGGTTACCGCGATAAATGAGCCCCTGCTCGTACAGACGCACGAACACCTCTTTGACCGCCGCCGAGCAACCCTCGTCCATGGTAAAGCGCTCGCGCTCCCAGTCACAGCTCGAGCCCAGCTTCTTCAGTTGATCTACAATGCGATTGCCGTATTGGTTCTTCCATGCCCACGCACGCTCCAAAAAGCCGTCGCGCCCGAGCATTTCTTTGGTAAGTCCTTCCTTGCGCATGGCCTCCACCACTTTGGCTTCGGTCGCAATGGATGCGTGATCCGTGCCGGGCAACCACAGCGCCTCATACCCCTGCATACGCTTAAAACGAATGAGAATATCCTGCAGGGTTTCGTCCAAGGCATGTCCCATATGTAATTGACCCGTGACGTTCGGAGGCGGGATGACGATGGTATACGGCTCCTTTTCGGGATTCGGTTCCGCGTGGAACCAGCCGCCCTTCGTCCAGAAATCGTAAATACGATCCTCCACTTCACGCGGTTCATACGTTTTGGCTAATTCTTTGCGCTCTGCCATAGGGGTGTCCTCCACATAACAACAATATATAGGTAAGTATACCATAGTTTTTTGCGTTATACAAGAAAAAAGCAAGGCAAAGCCCCGCTTTTTTTACGGACGACTTGACTTTTGCCGCCGTTGTTTTTATAATGAAATGGAAGATCAAGGAATATTAAGGAGGATAAAAAATGGATTTTCTGAGCACCGTTAAAGGTTCCGATCTGGAGAACTACTTCCCCAAGGGATGGGACATGAAACGAATCGACGAATGCTGCGAAAAGGGCGTTGCCCGCGAGGCGTTCTGGAACGACGATTTCACCCCGATCGCTTGCGAATCTTTAAGCGATTTTGACACCTTCATGGGTCACGAGATCGCCAACACCATCCGCAAAGCGCGCGAAGCCGGCGAGAAACTCGCCATGATCCTGCCGGTCGGCCCGATGGGTATGTACAAATGGGCTTCCTTCTTCTTAAAAGAATGGAACGTCAAATGCGATCACGTTTACACCTTCAACATGGACGAGTGGTCGGATATCGACGGTAACAACCTGCCGTCCGATAACCCCGCTTCGTTTGAGTACAGCATGAAGCAGGCGTTCTTTGATAAACTCGGCGAGAACACCGTTCCGCCCGCACAGCGCAACTTCGCTACCAAAGCGAACCTGCCCACCTACCCCGAAAAGATCGCCGCATTGAAAGCCGAAGGCGCGAAACTCGTGTTGGTATACGGCATCGGCCGCGCTTGCCACATTGCGTTCTGGGAGCCGACCTTTGCTGAAGATTATGCAACCGAAGCCGAATGGAAAGCCGCTCCGTACCGCATCGGCGCCAAACTGACCCCGATGACCATCGAGCAGAATGCTATCACCAGTTTCAAGAGCCGCACCACCTTGGTTCCCTGCTTTGCGAACACCATGGGCCCCGGCCTCATGTTCCAGGCAGACTATGCCATCGGCGGTGCCGACGGCACCCTCGGCCGCGGCATGGGCTGGCAGGGCATGAGCTTCCTCATCACCCTGCACTACGGTCCGAACACGAGCTTCACCTCGTCCTACATTCCCACGCTGCCCGGTAAACTGTTCTACTTAAAAGAACTCGCCGGTCCGCTCACTCCGGAATGCAACTAAATCATTAAAAAGTAAGCGCCCTTTCCGTTTGGAAGGGGCGCTTTTCTTTTGCGTTTACAGTTCCACAACGTCCTTTGCGGGACGGAACATCCATTTTCCGTTGGTGAAATCGGGAATCTGCTGTACCGAACCACCCTCGCGGATAGACTGCTCAGACAGGACAGAGACCGCCATCCACGCGGCGGCATCGTACACGTCAAGCGGCATCGGCGTGCCGTTCTTGACCGCCTCGATAAACGCACGGTGGGTAAAATAGTCCATACCGCCGTGACCCATCTCTTTTACTTCCGGAGAAATATCTTTCCAGATCGACGGCAGATAGTCTTTTTCGTACTCCGTCGCGTTGTTCAAGAACTTCTCGTAGTTGCGGTAGGTGTCAAGCTCACACTCCTCGGGATGCACACCATCGATAAAGACGGAGTTCGTCTCTTGCTGATAAAAGCCCTTGGTACCGCGCACCGTGAACCCACGGGTGTAATAGCGCGGCAGAGTGGTATCCAGCGTCAACAGCATGGTTTCACCGTTCTCGCAGGTGACGAGGGTCTGCACGATATCACCCTGCTTGAACGTCGCATTTAGCACTTCGTCCGAATACTCCACCTTATCCTTCGTTTCCTCAATATACGCTTTCAGCCCCGCCGCTTTAGACGCAACGGACGTCAGCGACACCATGCGGTTGCCGCGGTTGATATTTAACAGCATTGCCATGGGGCCCAGTTCGTGCGTGGGATAGTTTTCGCAGTTGCGGGCGCGATAGTTGCGGAAACGGTAGTGCCGCTGCTGAATACCCTCGGCAACCTCTTTGCGCAGATCGTGACCGTACACACCGGAGCAATGTACCACTTCACCGAACAATCCGTGACGCATCATGGCCGTCGCCAGCAATTCATCTTTACCAAAGCAGCAGTTTTCCATAAACATATACGGCGTGCCGGTCTCCTCGTGCGTACGCACCAACTGCCAGCAGTTGTTCAGGGAATATTCACTGCCCACCTCACTGGCAACCGGGATACCCGCGCGCATCGACGCGATCGCAATCTCCGCATGCATATCCCACGCGGTGTAAATGCTGATCGCATCCACTTTACCGCAAGCAATGACCTCGCGGTAATCCGTCGTCTTAAACGGTTCGTCCTGGCCGGCTTCCACAATCGCTTTTGCCGCGTCGTCCACGCGATCCTCATACGAGTCACACACAGCAGTGATCTGCACGTCAGCCATCTTTAAGAGAATATCCTTAAGAATCTGGGAGCCGCGCGCACCAAGGCCGATAACCGCAATTCTTACCTTTTCCATTGTTTTCGCTCCTTTGCTTTTTTCTTTATCATACCGCTTGTTTCAAAGCAGCACAATGGAATTTTCTATCGCAAAAACTGTGTTTTTTTATCATCTTTACTTTT
>JAFSGO010000020.1 GCA_017440765.1 Clostridia bacterium | reverse complement strand
GGTACAAGGGTAAATTCAAGAAAAAGGGAGGAAAATTTTAAACTCTTGCAGGTTTACGAGTCTTGTGGTAGAATGTGAGGAAAGGGGTGAAGACCGTATGCCAAAACGATCGATCGGAATCATCGGCGGTATGGGACCGATGGCAACGTTGGATCTGTTCCGTAAGGTGCTGGAATCCACCGATGCTCATAACGATGCGGAGCATATCCGTATCTATATCGATTGCCATACCGGTATTCCGGATCGCACAAAAGCTATTCTTTCCGGTGGGGAATCCCCCGTGCCGTATATTCTGGAATCGGCAGAAAAACTGGCTGCCATGGGTGCGGATTTTTTACTGATTCCTTGTAACACCTCGCATTATTTTTATGAGGAGATCGCCAAGGGTTCTTCACTCCCCGTGATACACATGATTCGTGAAACCGCACAAGCACTAAAGCAAGACGGCGTTACTTGTGTGGGATTGTTGGCGACCGACGGAACGGTACAGGCGGGCGTGTATCAGAAAGAATTAGAGCGGGCAGGTATTCAAACCGTTTGCCCCGATGCCGAGGGACAACGCGAGGTCATGCGCCTGATCTACGACGGCGTCAAAGCCGGTGCGGATAGTTTTGATACAACGCCGTTGGAACAAGAATTACAGCGTATGCGTGAAGCAGGGGCACAGCGAATCGTGCTCGGGTGTACGGAACTGCCGATCGCTTTTGAAAACTACGGCATTCCTTCAAACGATGCGGTCGATCCGACCGACATTCTTGCCAAGGCAGCGGTTGTCGCCGCCGGATATCCGGTAAAGAACTAAAAAACGCGTGAAGCAAATCGCTTCACGCGTTTTTGTCATTGGGCGGTTGGTTTGAGAACGAGGTCGACAGGAAATGCAGCGTCCGTTGAAACGGTTACTCGCATATTACCATCGCTTAGCAGTATCAGCTTCATAACGACGGCGCCGTTGTTGTTTTGGTCTTTTACCGTGATCTCAGTTTCCGTCAGTTCAAAGTGATACGGCGACATACCTTCGCCTTGACCGTAGTAGGTTTTGCCTTGATATTCAAACGGTTGTTGATCGTCGTCTTCTTTGACGGGGGAATACGTATAATGCATCACCACCGCATATTCGCCCTCAAACAAGATGCGGGGGCGGATTAAGCTATCACCGTTGGGTTGCAACGCACCGACGTAATAATAGTTGTCCTTGTAGTTCTTGGGATCAACGATATGTAAGGTCCCGGTTGGCTTTGCGGTAGTTGTAGTGGTGGTTGTCATTGCCGTGGTGGTTGTGGTCGTTACGGTCGCATCTGCTACGGTCGTCGTTACAGTATCATCCAATACCGTGGTAGTGGTGGCGCTTTCCGTGGTAGTAGCGGTTTCGTTGGATTGTTTATCCTCACCGCATCCTGCCAACATGGTTAGTATAAGGAGCAACGCGAATAAGAGAACAACGCCTTTTTTCATATAACCCCTCCTAAAAAACAAAAGATATGCTACCATTATGATAGCATATCTTTTGGGGATTTACAACTTACTTAAAATATCTGTTAAGAAGACCCTCAAACGCGCGGCCGTGTCGAGCCTCATCACGAGACTATGCCAGAAAACCGCTTGAATAAAGGGCTCTGTTATTCTGTTTTCAAAAAGCACACTTTTGTCACACTAAATCCTTGTTCTTTTTATTAGTTGTTAAAATAAAAATTCCCACATAAAACAGTGTGCAAGATACAAGCTGAACTAAAGCAAGAATGTTTATTGCAGGGTATTCAGCAGGAACACTTTGTATATATGCTATACCGCCTACATTTAAAAATTCAATTATGGTTGAACATAAACATAAAACAGCATAAGCTAATGCCCCATATTTCAACAATTTTATATGTCTTAAATTAAATAATGTTCCTAAAAACATCAAAGCGATAGCTATGCACATTGAAAACGAGCACAAAAAGCTTGGGATATATTTTAACCCATAAAGATTAACGATTAACTGCATACTCGGAATGTTAGCAATTTGAGTAAGAATAGATAAAATCAAATTTATACCGAAAGCTATGGGCAATAACCAAGTTTTAAATTTATAATCCTTTTTATAAGTAAAAATTAGAGTCAATATAACCGCAGGGACAATCATCGGTATTAAATATACAAAAAGTGAATTTATAGTGTATCTAAGATTTTGAAAAAGCGATACACGAAAGTCTATTTTCAAAGTTAGCATTACAATATAAAGTGCCGAGAAACAAACTGCAAATATATTTTTCTTTTTATCACTAAATACATAATCCATAAAATCGCTCCTAAAAACAAAAGATATGCTACCATTATGATAGCATATCTTTTGGGGATTTACAACTTACTTAAAATATCTGTTAAGAAGGCCCTCAAACGCGCGGCCGTGTCTCGCCTCATCCTTTGCCATTTCGTGCACGGTATCGTGGATAGCGTCATAGCCGAGTTCTTTTGCTTTGCGAGCAAGCTGCATTTTACCATCGGTTGCGCCGTATTCGGCTTCAACACGCATCGCCAAGTTTTTCTTGGTGCTGTCGGTGACGACTTCGCCTAACAACTCGGCGAATTTTGCTGCGTGCTCGGCTTCCTCATAAGCCGCTTTTTCCCAGTACAGACCGATCTCCGGATAGCCCTCGCGATGCGCTACACGAGACATCGCCAAATACATACCGACCTCGGAGCATTCACCGCTGAAGTTTGCGCGCAGCATTTCAATGATTTCCTCCTCAACGCCCTGTGCTACGCCGACGCGGTGCTCATCCGCCCATTTGTAAGCGGTGACAGCCGTCGAAGCGTCGTCTTTTGCTGCCGGGGCGGGAGCGGCTTCCTTGAACTTTTCCGCCGGTGCCTGACAGATGGGGCAGGAGGCGGGCGCCTCGTCACCGTTGTGAACGTAACCACATACTAAGCAAACGTACTTTTTCATAATTGTTTTCCTCCAAAAATTAAATTTTTATTGATTGGACTGACAGTTGGGGCAGATCCCGGTCATGTACACGTCCCACATCCCGACCGAAAAACCGTCGGGGAGCAAGGGGCGTACCGTGTCGGCCGCGAGCGAGAAATCATATAATTTTCCACACTCGGAACATCGAAAATGTCCGTGATCTTCAATGCCGGCATCAAAATGCTGTTCGTCGGCATCAATGGTGACCACACGGATGAGCCCCGCTTTTGCTAAGGCGCGAACGGTGTTGTACACCGTCGTGCGCGACAGCGACGGATGCTCTTTTTCTAACGCGCGATAGACCATATCGGCGGTAGGGTGCGTGCGGTGCTGTATCAAATACTCATACACCGCGATCCGCTGCTGCGTGGGACAAAGACCGCTCTGCCGGAGTTCAGCGCTTAATTT
>JAFSGO010000134.1 GCA_017440765.1 Clostridia bacterium | reverse complement strand
TGCGGCAGACTGGAACTGCCGGGAAAACCGCTTTTGTACGGCACGACTCCCGTGTTTTTGCGCAGTTTTGGCGTATCCAAACTGGACGAACTGCCACCGCTTCCGCAAAAAGAGGAGCAAGCACGCATGGTGGAAACGACGCTTGAAGAAGTGATTGATCGGGCCGAACCGACAGAAAACGAGGAGTGATCGTCGTGTGGGAGATTATCGGGTACTGCTTGCTCGGTATCCTGCTTCTACTGCTTGCGTTGCTGATCGTACCGTTGTATGTACGGCTCACCTTTAATGACGAATTGCGCTTATGCGTGCGCGTGTGGGGGATACCGATCTTTCGCTACTCCTCCGAGGGGGAAGTGCCGCAATCAACCGATGAAAAAGCAAAGCCATCGAAGCTTCGTTCAACGGCCGAGCAGCTTAAAACCAACGGCGTCGGTGCAACGCTACATCTCGTCAAGAAATTGACGCGGCTCGCCGCAGGTGCGGCGCGTCGTTTACTTGCCGCGATTACGGTGGACAAGCTTTGTTTGCAGTTATATATCGCCGGTTCGGATGCGGCAGAAACCGCTGAAACCACCGGTAAGGTGTGCGCGGTGCTGTATCCCGCCGTCACGGCGTTGCAACAAACCGTACTGCGCATCCGAAAGCGTGCGATCACGGTGACACCGGATTTTCTCGCTGAAGAGGGGCGAGTAGTGGCGGATGTTACCGTCCACGTGATTCCGATTCGTATTATTATGATCGCCATTTGGTTGGCTTTTCGTTATCGTGTGATTACCAAACGTCAAAAGGAGGTTTTTCAATATGGAAAACAAAGTGCAGAATCTCATGGGCCTGTCGATTGACAAGATTAAAGAAATGGTGGACGTCAACACTGTCATTGGCGAGCCGATGACCTTGTCGGACGGCATGACTTTGATTCCCGTTTCGAGAGTTTCGTATGGGTTTGCCTCCGGCGGATCCGATCTGCCCACCAAAGGCACGCAGGAGTTATTCGGTGGTGGCGGCGGTGCCGGTATTACCATTGTTCCGATCGCCTTTTTGTGTGTTACGGGCGGCAACGTTCGCGTGGTGCCGATGGTTTCTACACCGGATACACTCAATCAAGCCGTCAACATGATTCCTGATGTAGTGGATCGTATCGGCGGATTTTTTAACAAAGAGAAGAAGCAGGGCTAATCGGCAGTTGCCTCGCATACCATTGATAGCGAGGTAGGTGTCGCATTATGCTCAAACGAGGACTCGCCGTTGCTTGCATACTTTTGTTGCTGTTGCCGTGTTCGGTAATGGCGGAATCCATACCGTTGTCGTCGCTGTCGGCGGTTGTGTATGAGCCGGACAGTGGCCGCGTATTATATGCAAAAGATCCGGATACCAAGCGCCCGATGGCAAGCACGACAAAACTGATGACAGCCCTGGTTGCCGCTGACTGTTTACCGATGGAGGCGACCGTAACGATTCCGGAAACCGCGGTGCTGGTGGAGGGCTCGTCGATGGGCTTGCGCGGCGGAGATACCCTTACGGTGCGCGATCTGCTTACCGGTATGCTGTTGTCTTCCGGAAACGATGCGGCGAACGCTGTTGCCTTATTGAGCGCGGGCTCGTTGCCGTCGTTTGCGGAGCGCATGAATGTCAAGGCAAAGGCGCTCGGCATGATGCGTTCTGTGTTCGTCACACCCTCGGGGTTGGACGAAGGGGAACACGGCTCCACTGCACGGGATATGGCGTTACTTGGCGCGGCGATCTTGAAATCACCGGATCTGGCGGCGATGTG
This sequence comes from Clostridia bacterium, assembly GCA_017440765.1. Classification (GTDB taxonomy): domain Bacteria; phylum Bacillota; class Clostridia; order Oscillospirales; family Acutalibacteraceae; genus RGIG3009. Next base: position 3,262 of record JAFSGO010000134.1, on the reverse strand, counting down.
TGCTCAAAAACGGGCGACCGTTACGGTTTCGGGCAATCCGGTGACGCTCTCAAATCACAATCGACTGTTGTCGTTGTACGAACCAGCCGTCGGCCTCAAAACCGGTTTTACCAAACAATCGGGGCGGTGTCTGGTCTCGGCGGCGCGACGCGACGGTGTGACGTTGGTGGTTGCCACCTTGAACGGCGGCGATTACTGGAACGACCATATCGCGTTATACGAATATGGGTTTTCACAAACGGAATCGGTATCGCTTGTCTTGCCGGACTTACCGTTATTATCGGTGTGCGGCGGCACGTCACCGTCGGTCGCTTTGCGCGCGGACGTTCCTGAAGCCGTTACTCTCCTCAAAGGGGAGGCGGAAGCGGTTACCTGCCGCGTGGAATTGCCGCATTTTACGTGGGCACCGCTCGAAGCGGGGGAATCGCTTGGTACGATCGTATATGAACTGAACGGCTCGGTATTACGCAAAATGCCGATAACAGCTGAACACGCGGTAGCCGAGAGAGCACCGCTGGGATTTTTTAAAAAATGGAAGCGTCAGCTGCATGCGTTGCTGATCGCAATACTGGAGTAAAATACTATGGCTTTAACAAGATTGCAAAAAATACTCGCCGACCGCGGTGTGGCTTCACGCCGTAAGGCGGAAGAACTGATTGAGCAGGGGCACGTTCGCGTTAACGGGCACCCTGCCAAGATCGGGGACAAGGCGGACGATCGCCGCGACGTTATCACCGTGCGTGGCAAACGCATCGACGCGCCGCCGGAACTTGTGTATTTAATGTTGCACAAGCCACGTGGGTATATCACTACCTTGAGTGACGAAAACGGCCGCAAATGCGTTGCCGATCTGTTGCGTGACGTAGGGGTGCGGGTGTATCCTATCGGTCGGTTGGACAAGGATTCCGAGGGATTACTGCTTTTTACAAACGACGGCGCGTTTTCCAATGCGATGATGCATCCGACCGCGCACGTGCCGAAACGCTATCGTGTGACGGTGCGGGCAGAAGTCACGGAAGAGCAACTTTCACAGTTCGAGCAAGGGATACTGATCGACGGTAAAAAGACCCTGCCTGCGGAGGCGGCAATCGTGACTGAGGAAAAAGCAACACCCGATTCTCCGGCGCGCACCGTGCTGGAAATCGTATTATACGAAGGCAGAAACCGTCAGATCCGCAAAATGTGCGAAACACTGGGGCTGGAGGTCGTTCGTTTGAAACGTACGGCGATCGGCACGGTTAAACTGGGAATGTTGCCGCTCGGCAAATGGCGACCTTTGGATCCCAAAGAAGTGCGCGCGTTGCTGATGGCGGCGCAAGTCAACGAGAAGATCGCCGCCAAGTATATCAAAAACGGAAAGGGACAAGGAAATTATGGTCGAAGTGCATCCCGCCGATAAGGCGAAAACCGAAGAATTAGCAAAGCGCGCCGGCATTACCGCCGAGGTGTGTGCGATGAATATGTCCCGCGCGGGAGAGGAACTCGGCTACGTGCTGTATACCATTGACCGCGATACGATTGAGATCGTGTCCCTGTTTTCTAAGGAAGAGCCCTTGGAGGAACTATTGATACGCGCGGCGCTTAATGCCGGTGTTAACGCTCTGGCAATCACGGCGGTGTGCCGCAATACGGCACATTTCGGGCTGCTGGAACGACTTGGTTTTGTTAAGGAGAATGAAGCGTATACCGTCTTCATCCCCGACTTTTTTATGCGTCCGTGCAGCGGTTGCAGCGGCACTTGACGAAAACTGAACATAAAAAGACGATTTCTTTTGTTTTTTATAAGGAAAAACCTTGTTATTTTTGGTAAAATACGGTATACTGTACTCAATAATTATCATGGCGCAGGATTGGCTTTTTTAGCAGAATCTGCTGTATGGAGGTTAAACGATATGAGCAAGCAAGCGTCCGCGGCGCTTATGCGTCTGGAACAGTTTTTCGACCCGGGAACGTTTGTTGAGATCGATCGCTTGATGAAGGATGGGGAAGAACCCGTCCCGGTCGTCGGCGGTTACGGCTTGGTAAACGATTCCCCGGTATATGCTTTTGCACAGGACCGTGCAGTTTGCAGCGGTGCCGTGGGAAAAGCACACGCCGCTAAAATTAAGACGGTATACCGTCTGGCCGCGCAGAACGGCGCACCCGTTGTCGGCTTGTTTGACAGCGACGGCGCACGTTTGGGTGAGGGCATTGATGCGATGGATGCCATCGCGGAAATTCTGGGCGCGGCAAACGATCTGTCCGGTGTTGTGCCGCAGATCGCGGTTGTGCTCGGCGCTTGTGTGGGTTCCTCCGCTTTGATCGCGGCCGCTGCCGACGTGGTGGTTGCCGTCAAAGATGCGGATTACTATTTAAATGTTGGTGACGAGAACAGCAAAGCCGACGTCAGTGCGGAAACTGCAGACGAAGCAATCGCTAAGGTGCGTGAGTTGCTGTCCTACCTGCCTTCCAACAATTTAGCGGTGGCTCCGCTGTTTGAAACGGTTGCGCCTGCGGCTGTCGGCGGTGCTGATGCTGCGGCGATCGTAGCGGATGCCGGTTCGCTTTTCAAGCTGTATGACGATGACGTTGCAGCGTTTGCCCGCATCAACGGTGCTGTCTGCGGTATCATCACGCTGACCGGTGACCCGATCGCTTGCTGTGCCGCATCACGTGCCGCGCGCTTTATGCGGTTGTGCGACAGTTTCTCACTGCCGGTGGTGACCGTCGTTGATGCGGCCGGTTTCAAGGGGCTTAAATGTGCCTCCAAGATCACGCAAGCGTATGCTGAAGCGACCACCGCTAAGGTGACGTTGATCACCGGTAAAGCGTACGGTGCAGTGTACGTTGCCGTTGCCGGTAAATTTGCCGGTGCGGATGCGGTGCTCGCGTGGCCGGATGCCTCCGTTTCACCGCTTGCTCCCGAAACGGCTATCCACATTGTGTGGAAAGATCGCTTGAGTGAAATGAACGATCCCACAAAAGACCGTGAGGCGCTTGCTGAGGAATATCGCAAGACCTGTTGCAACGTCGAAACGGCGGCTGCGCAGGGCGCTGTTACGGACGTCGTAACTCCCGAATCCACGCGCGAGTGCGTGGCGGCAATGCTCGAGATGCTGTCCGGTAAGCGCGTCAGCAAATTACCGAAGAAACATGCGAATATTCGCTTATAATGGGCTCTTGCCTGAATGTGAAAGGAAGGATTAATACTATGAAACGTTTTAACATCACCGTCAACGGCAAGGCCTATGACGTACAAGTCGAAGAAGTCGGCGGCACGGCT
>JAFSGO010000019.1 GCA_017440765.1 Clostridia bacterium | reverse complement strand
CGTATCTCGCACCTCGTTTACCTGGGGTATTCCGGTATCGTTTGATCCGAAGCACGTCACCTACGTGTGGTTGGATGCGCTCTCTAACTATATCACCGGTATCGGATATCATCCCGACGGCAGCGGTGAACTGTATAACAAATACTGGCCTGCCGACCTGCACGTGATCGGTAAGGACATCGTGCGTTTCCACACCATCTACTGGCCCATCATCTTGATGGCGCTCGGTCTGCCGTTACCCAAGCAGGTGCTTGGACATCCGTGGCTGTTGTCGGGCGAGGATAAGATGAGCAAGTCCAAGGGTAACGTATTGTATGCGGATGAGTTGGCCGATAAATTCGGTACGGATGCCGTGCGGTATTATCTTCTCTCCGAGATTCCCTTTGCGCAGGACGGCACCATCACGTATGAGAGCTTTTTAAATCTGTATAATGCCGATCTTGCCAACACGCTGGGGAACCTTGTCAACCGCAGCATTGCGATGACCAACAAGTATTTCGGCGGTACGGTGAAAGCAAACGGTGTCGCCGGTGGCGAGACCGACGGTGAATTGCTGGCGCTTGCCGCGCAAACGGTACAGCAGTATACCGAACTTATGGACACCTATCACAACGCGGAAGCGGCACAAGTCGTGCTTAACCTCGCCAAGCGTTGCAACAAGTATATTGACGAGACCACGCCGTGGGTACTTGCGAAAAACGAGGACGATCGTGACCGTCTGGAAACGGTGTTGTATAATCTGCTGGAGTGCATTCGTATTCTCGCCATCTGCCTGCGTCCTTTCTTACCGGAAACGGCTGATAAGATCGCCGCACAGATGAACGTGACCGCGTTGGATCTCGACGCCCTCCGTTTCGGCGCTGTTGATTCGTACACCGTCGGCACGCCCGAGCCGCTCTTTGCCCGCATTGACGTGGAAAAGGCACTCGCCGAGATCGCGGCGGAGCAAGAAGCCAAAGCCGCTGCGGAAGAAGCGGCGGAGAATGTGGCCTTTTTGCCGCAGATCACCATTGACGAGTTTGCCAAAGTAGATCTGCGCGTTGCCAAGATCGTGGACTGCGAGCCGATCAAGAAAGCCAAGAAACTGTTAAAACTGACGCTCGACGACGGCAGCAGCACTCCGCGCACGGTGGCGTCCGGTATTGCCTTGTGGTATACACCGGAAGAACTCAAAGGCCGTTCCATTATCGTCGTTGCGAACTTAAAACCCGCCACACTTTGTGGTGTGGAAAGCTGCGGTATGATCCTTGCCGCCGATGACGGTGATGCTGCAAAGGTTATCTTTGTGGACGGTTTAAAACCCGGCGCTCAAATTCATTAACACAAAACAGGGCGCGGCTGCGCCCTGTTTTTTATGAGGTGTTGTATGCGTATTTTTGATTCACACGCGCATTATCTGGACAGCTCGTTTGACGAGGACCGCGATGCGCTATTAGAAAACCTATTTTCCGCCGACGTTTGCGGCATCATCGAAGCCGCTACCACCGCGGAAAGTTCGCAAAAGGCGATAGAACTGGCACACCGATTTCCCCATCTCTATGCCACCGTCGGTATTCATCCCGAACAAGCGGCAGAGGCAGCCGACGGGGATCTGGATATTCTCCGTCGGTTGACGGCGGATGAAAAGGTTGTCGCAATCGGTGAGATCGGGCTGGATTACCATTACGAGGAATACTGCCCCCGCGACCTACAGGAATTGTGGTTTCGCCGTCAACTGGAACTGGCTAACAAGTTGGATCTGCCGGTCGTCATCCACGACCGCGAGGCACACGAGGATACCGTAGCTTTGCTTAAAGAATACAAGCCGCGCGGTGTGGTGCATTGCTTTTCCGGGAGTGTTGAAACGGCAAAAGAAGTACTAAAACTCGGTATGTATATCGGTATCGGCGGTGTGGTCACGTTTAAGAATGCCCGCAAGTTAGTGGAAGTCGCGGCGATGGTGCCGAAAGATCGGTTGTTACTCGAAACCGATGCACCGTATTTAGCACCCGTTCCCCATCGCGGTCATCGCTGTGATTCTTCCATGATTCGGTTTACGGCAGAGACCATCGCCGACATTCGCGGTATCTCTACCGAGGAAGTGCTTCGCTTGGGCGTTAACAACGCATGTGCACTCTACGGCATTTCGCTCTGAAAAATTTTTCCACGACCCCTTGACAACCGTCAAGGGGTCTGCTATACTCAAGGTGTACTACCCGACATAGTACACCTATATCGGGTAAACATTTCCCGAAAGGAGGAAAGGTATGTTCCGGATCGACCCCTTATCACGGCAGCCCGTGTACGAGCAATTAATTGAGCAACTGGAGAAGCTGGTGCTGACCGGTCTGTTACCCGCGGACTCACAGTTGCCTTCTGTGCGCAGCTTGTCACTGGAGCTGTCCATCAATCCCAACACGATCCAAAAGGCCTACTCCGATTTGGATACGCGCGGCATTATCTATTCCGTTCCCGGTATCGGCTGCTTTGTGGCCAAAAATGCAGCCGAGGTATTGCAGGCGCATATGCGTCGGAAATTGGATTCGTTGCGGCAATTAGCAGATGATCTGGCGCTTGCCGGTATCCCCGAGGAAGAACTCATCGATTGTATTCATACTATCTATAAAGAAAGAGGTGTAACTTTATGATCCAGGCGCAAAACCTAACGAAGAAATTTGGCGATTTCGTCGCACTGGACAGCATTTCCTGCACCATCCCGGAGGGCTGTGTGTACGGTATGGTCGGCTCGAATGGTGCCGGTAAATCCACCTTTTTGCGCGCGATCACCGGTGTGTACCGTCCGGATGCCGGTACGGTTCTCATCGACGGGCAACCCATCTATGAAAACCCCGGCAAAAAGCGCGAGATCGCGTACGTGCCGGACGGTTTATTTTTCCTTGCCGGCTCGTCCATGAACCGTATGGCAGACTTATACGCAGCGGTTCACCCTGATTTTGATAGAATGCGATTTCAAAAGCTTACCAAAACGTTTAATTTGGATCCCAAAAAAGCGATCAATACGTTTTCTAAAGGTATGAAACGGCAAGCGGCGACCATTTTGGCGCTTTCCACCCGCCCGCAATACATTTTCTTTGACGAGACCTTCGACGGACTTGACCCGATCATGCGCAACGTAGTGAAAAATCTGATCTGTGAGGACGTGCTGGAGCGCGGTGCGACCGCCATCATTACGTCCCACTCCTTGCGCGAATTGGAGGATACGTGCGATCAACTGGCGCTTTTGCATAAAGGTGGACTGGTCTTGGAAAGCGATATCGGCAACTTGAAGACTTCGCTGTTCAAGGTGCAGATCGCGTTTAATCATGAGTTTGGCGAAGAAGATCTCGCCGCGTTGAATATTCTGAATTTTGTCAAACGCGGTTCCGTCGCCAAT
>JAFSGO010000133.1 GCA_017440765.1 Clostridia bacterium | reverse complement strand
TGGCGAACGTGCCGCACGAGGATGAGCCGGAAGCCGAGGACGGCGAAGCGACGGAATCAACTGAGCAAGTACCCGCCGAGCCGCAAGGTGAATAATGAGTAGTGTTATTGCGGCGATCTCCACGCCGATGGCACCCGCCGGTCTGGGGGTCATTCGCCTTTCCGGTGCGGGTGCGATTGACATTGCTTCGTCGGTGTTCAAGCCCGTTGATGATGCAAAGCAGTTGACAGCGCTTTCGGGGTACCGCGCCGCCTACGGGCGGGTGGCGGATGCCGACGGCGATATTGATGAATGTATTGCCACCGTATTCCGTGCGCCGCACAGTTATACCGGCGAAGACGTGGTGGAGTTTTCCTGCCACGGCGGCTTGTATCTCTTACAGCGTACTCTGCGTGCGTTGTTTGCCGCCGGTGCCAAGCCGGCAGAAGCGGGCGAGTTTACCCGCCGCGCGTTTTTGAACGGCAAGCTGGATCTCACCGGTGCCGAATCGGTGATGACGCTGATCGAAGCCAACGGTCGGCTTGCCGCCAAAACCGCCCTAATGGTGCGCGAAGGCGCGTTGTATCGGCGGTTGACGGCGGTCAAGGATGCGCTGATTGCCTTACAGGCACAATTTTCCGCGTTTGTGGATTATCCGGACGACGATATTCCGGAGCTTGAATATGAAGCGTTGGAAACCGAGCTCGAAAAAGCAAAGAAACAGTTACAAAACCTGCTTTCCACCTACGATGCCGGTCGCGTACTGCGCGAGGGTATCGACACCGCGATCGTGGGCAGTCCGAACGTGGGAAAATCCACGGTGATGAACCTGCTCAGCGGTTGTGAACGCAGTATCGTTACCCCGATTGCCGGCACCACTCGTGACGTGGTGGAGGAGGTCGTGCGGGTCGGGGAAATCTGTTTGCGCTTGTCGGACACGGCAGGTATTCGCGAAACCGACGATACGGTGGAGGCGCTCGGGGTTGAGCGCTCGCGCCGTCGTTTGGAATCCGCCGCGCTGATCTTAGCGGTATTTGATGCGTCCCGCCCGTTGTCGGCGGACGATCTTTCGCTCATCCGGCAGTTGCCGGCACACGGCACGATCGCTATAATTAACAAACAGGATCTCGATAAGCAGATCGACGATGAAACGATCAAAGAAAAATTTGCCTATACCGTGGAACTGCAGGCGACGAGCGGGGCAGGTCTTGAAGAACTTACCGCCGCCATTCACGCGGTGACCGGTATTGACCGTTTGAACGATGCCGAACCGGTGCTTGCCACCGAGCGCCAGCGGTACTGCGTGTGCCGTGCGGCAGAAAGTGTGGCGGAAGCCCTCGCGGCGCTGCAAAGCGGCATGACGTTGGACGCGGTGTCGGTCAGTGTGGACGGCGCTATCAGCGCCGTATTGGAACTGACGGGCGAGCGCACCACCGAAGCGGTGGTAGACGGCATCTTTTCTCGCTTCTGTGTCGGAAAATAAACAGAAAAAAGCCCTGTCTTGTGACAGGGCTTTTCAGAAAAGCGAACTTATTTAATCAGCGTACCCATCGCATTCATGCCGGCAGCAGCGGCGTTGGATTCGTCGGTGTCGATGTGCATTGCCAGCGCAAACTTGTCGCTGACACGAACCACAACGTCGCCGAAGACGAGCGAACGGTCGTCCGAGTCCACCTTTACCGAAACGACGTCCTTGTCGTTGACGTCGTATTCAGCGGCATCTGCGGGGGTCATGTGAATGTGACGTTTGGCGGCGATCACGCCTTCGGTGAGTTCCACCTCGCCGCAGGGACCAACCAACTTGCAACCGCCGGAATTAGCGGTGTCACCCGATTCACGGATGGGTGCCACGACGCCGATGGAACGCGCGTCGGTCAAGGACAGTTCCACCTGCGTGGCGGGACGGACGGGACCTAAGATGCTGACACCCGCCAGCGTCTTTTTCGGGCCGACAACGTCCACGCGCTCGGCGCAAGCATACTGACCGGGCTGGGAAAGATCTTTTTTTACCGTCAGCTCGTAATCCTTGCCGAACAAAATGTCCAGATGCTCGCGGGATACGTGAACGTGACGGGCAGACGTTTCAACTAACAGTTGTTTTGCCATATTTTACATCTCCACTCGTAGTAATAGTTTCTGTTTAGAACTCTATCATATTACCCATCATTTGTCAAGGAAGGTCGTTATGGAACAGAACTGGAACGTGTTAAAAAATGCGTGTATGGACTGCCGTGCGTGCGGTTTGTGTGAAACGCGCCACAACGTGGTGTTCGGTGTCGGCAACCCGCAGGCGGAGGTACTCTTTATCGGCGAGGGGCCGGGCGAGAACGAAGACCTGCAGGGCGAGCCGTTTGTCGGCAGAGCCGGCAAACTGTTAGACGTGATGCTGGAGGCGGTCGGTCTGTCTCGCAAGCACAACATTTATATCGCCAACATGGTCAAATGCCGCCCCCCGCAAAACCGTGATCCCCTGCCGGAGGAGCAAGCGGCGTGCGCCCACTGGTTGTCGGAACAGATGCGGCTCATCAATCCCAAGATCGTGGTGTGCCTTGGCCGTATTGCTGCTTTTCATTTCATTTCACCGGATTTTAAGGTAACGCGCCAACATGGCGAGTTCATTGAAAAAGACGGTGTGTTGTACATGGGCATGTTCCATCCAGCAGCGATCTTGCGCAATCCCAATCAAAAGCCGGTGGCATTTGAAGATTTTGTGAAGCTGCGGGATAAGATCTTGGAAATCTGTACGCATACTACCTTGAATTTTGACGACTGAAAACGGAGCAAACGATGAAACGATTGTTACGCCGCACATCTGCGGTATTGTTGGGAATATGCTTGTTACTCGCGGCGTTTCCCGTTGCGGGTGCCGAACTGCGGTATGAATACCCCGCCGACGAGGATCCGATCGAATCCCCTTCCGCGGTGATGCTGTATATGGGTGTCAAAGCAGAGCAGGACGTCTATTTGTATGAAAAAGATGCCGACGCGCGCTACGAGCCGGGCGCTTTGATGCGCGTGGCGATGCTCGGCTATGCGATGCGCCTTATTGAGGAACAGCAAATCAATATGGATACCGCGACCGGCACCTATACCTTGGAGCTGTTTAACCACTACGTGGCGGGAACGGGACTTCACGTGGCGCTGATGGGATTTGGTGAAACGTGGAAGCTCAAAGACCTGCTCACGCTTTGTGCCATCCAAACCGCCGCCGATTGCGCGGCGGCACTCGCGGCGGCACTCAGCGGCACTCCGGACGCCTTTGTGGAGGGGCTCAACCTC
>JAFSGO010000132.1 GCA_017440765.1 Clostridia bacterium | reverse complement strand
GACAACACAACCGTTAAGGCGGATAATACAGCGGCAAGCATCAGCCGCTCCGTATGCTTTCGGCTCATGCTGTCACCCCATCGATTTCCTGCGAGCCGCCAACAACGCGCACACTCACACCCGCCGGTACACACGCCGCTGCCTGTCCGTTTTTCGACAACCAACCGCTGTGCACACACACTTGATCGGGGCAACTGCTGTCAAGCACTCGCACACGGCCGCCGTCGATCTCGATCGACAAAACGGTACCTTCGTTCCCTTCAACCGTAAACGTTACGGTCTGTGATAATGAGTACCGCTGTTCACCGTAAGGTGTGACGACCACCGCCGTCTGTCCGGCAGTGCGCGGCCACCAAATGCGGATACAACAACCGATTGCCGCCACGGCAGCGAGCAGGAGCACTACGTAATCTCCGCGGCGAAGTCGCACCGCACTCATAGCCACCCTCCTCATATATCGCAGATACATTCAGTATACTATTTTTGACGACAAAAAACAAGAATTGTTATTATATTAACAAAGCAACGATCAGCAAATCCCTTGCTTTTTGGTAAATGCTGTCAAATGCGGTAACAGGAAGGGGATTCGTCCCCTTCCCCAGTTCGACGGTGAAGCCCGGTTTGCGGTGTGTCTCAATAAACCAATCCTTGAAGCCGCCGTGTGCAGCAAGTCCGCTCGGCGCGGCAACGGTGTACCCCGAAACGGCCGCCATGACCGATGCCATCAACCGCGATGCGGGCGGGGTATGCTCACCGTAGTGCCAGTAGATCTCCTCGCCTTGGCTATGTAGAGCTACCACATGACGAAACGGCACGCTGTTGCATAAGTTGACGAGCGCCTCCGTTTCCGGTTCACTCATCGGGTACGGCCCGCCCCATTGTCGCGCACAGGGACCAATGATCCCTTTTTCACGTTCTGCCTGTTGCAATTCGTTCCAACCTGCGTTAAAATTATGATTGATGTCCACACCGCGCGCGTTTGCCTGCCATTGTCCGTGCACGTCGCCGCCGCTCCGGCGCACCGATTCGGCATAGTCACCGGCAGTTTCTGATCCATGGACCGCGATCTCCACACCGTCGGGATTGACAAGCGGTACCCACACGATCTGTCGATCGCGCAGTGCACGGCGCAAGTTCCAACCCGACAACGGCAAACCGGTACGAAGGGCTTCGCCAATCTCTTCACAGAGTCGCAAGCAGATAAGCGCAGTCAACCACTCCTGACCGTGAAACGCCGCGGCCATCAGCACGCGTTCTTCCCCTTTTCCGAATGTCAAGCCGTAAACGGAACGTCCCAACACGCTGCAACCGATCGGCACGGCACTGAAAAAAGGATACCGCGCGCACAAACTATTCAGTAATTGGCTCACTGTACCGTAATCTATCGCCTGCGGCTGTGTCAGATACGCCACGCACATCGCCCCCTCTTTTTAGCATATGATAAAGGAGCAATCGGTATGAATTTGTATGAAAAAACCGTGTCACAAGACGTCCGTTTTTGCGGTCACATCATCAATCTGCGGGTAGATAACATCCTGCTCCCCAACGGCAAACCTGCCACTCGCGAGGTGGTGGAACACCCGGGCGGTGTCTGTGTTGCCGCGCTCACTGCCGAACGCGAACTGCTGTTTGTTCGCCAATTCCGCTATCCGTACGGCGAGGTGTTGTTAGAACTTCCCGCCGGAAAGTTGGATCGCGGCGGCGAAGATCCGCTCGAAGCCGGTAAGCGGGAACTGCGCGAGGAAACGGGCGCTGTTGCCAATACCTATCGTTCGCTCGGCAAGCTATACCCCTCCCCCGGGTATTGTGATGAGATCATTCATCTGTATTTAGCGCAGGGCTTGTCGTTCGGTGACAGCGACCCGGATGAAGACGAGTTTTTGGAATGTGAACGCATCCCGCTCGATCGTGCCGTGGACATGGTCCTGCAAAATGAGATCACCGATGCCAAAACGCAGGTTGCCATCTTGAAAGTCGCCGCTCTTGTATAACCAAAACCGCTTGCCGAAAGGCAAGCGGTTTTTCTTGTGCTTCTACCGTCCCTCCCCGTTTCATAAACTGGAACGTAAAGGGGCGTTTGGTATGTTGGATATTGCAATTGTGATACTCTATCTTGTTCTGTTAGTGAGCATCGGCTTGCGCGGCGGGCGTGACGTGAAAAATGCCGCCGATTTCACCGCCTCCCATAAGCAATACGGCACGTTTGTGATATTCGCCACCCTATCCGCTTCCTTTATCGGCGGCGGGTATTCCTCCGGAAACGCGGCAGCGGCCTTTGAACACGGTATCGGGACGGCACTTGCGTTGTTTGGTTTTGGAATCGGCATGATCCTTATCGGCAACTACTTGGTGCCCGGTGTTCGCCGTTTTCCGAACGCCAAAACCGTCGGTGGCGTCATCGGCTCTGCCTACGGCGAACCTGCTCGATACGTCACCGGTGTCTTTTCATTTTTATGTTGTGCCGGAGTGGTGGGCGCACAGATGGAATCCATCGGGCTTGTGTTTCATTCATTGCTTGGCGTCTCCTCGACGATCGGCACGCTGATGGGATGCCTTGTCGTCCTCATCTACACCACGTTCGGAGGACTCGGCTCTGTCATTTTTGCGGATATGTTGCAATTCATTCTGCTTGCTGTCGGTATGCCGCTGTTGCTCGTGTTGAGTGTTATCAAAGGCGGCGGTGTCAACGCACTCATCGACCGATTACCGGCAGGATTACTCTCGCCCTTAAACGAACTGTCACTCCCCGCGTTTCTCTCGCTGTTTTTTTCCATGATGTGCGGCGAAGCATTGGCACCACCGTATATGCAACGGCTGCTCATCGGCAAAAGCCCGCGTTCCACCGCACGCGGCACCATCCTCAGCGGCTTGTTTTCACTCCCGTTTTTCTTAGTCACCGCCGGCGTAGGACTTGCCGCGCGCGCCCTACACGTCACCGATACCGCCGCCTCGGCTATGCCCGATCTGATCTTAGCGATCCTGCCGGTCGGCTTGCGCGGTATTTTAATGGCAGCGATGGTTTCCATCATTCTTTCTGCCGCAGACGGCTTTTTAAACGGTGCGACCGTCAGTTTGGTGTGCGATACCATTCTGCCGCGCTATCCTCACCTTTCCGACCGCGCGCAGCTGGGGCTATTGCGCGGTGTTAATCTTACCACCGGCGTGGCGGCGGTCATCGTTTCTTTTTGCGTACCGGACGTTTTCTCTATTCTTTTGCTCGCCTATTCGTTTTGGAGCCCGGTCATCTTAGTACCGCTCGCCGCCGCCTTGTTGGGTGTAAAAGCAAGCGGGCGCGTTTTCCTATGCAGTGCGGCAACCGGCTTTTTCGCCTGCCTCGTTTGGAACATGTTTCTCTTAAAGCCGTTCGGCATTGACGGTTGCATCGTCGGCACGCTCGCAAATTTGGTTGTCTTTTTATTTTGCCGGATACGGCGTCCGCGAATCGTTGTGTGGTTTCATAAATAAAGCAGGGTGGCAATGCCACCCTGCTTTTGTTTACCATTTCAGCGGTCTGCCGCCCCAAATGTTTTCGGAATAATCGCGAATTGAACGGTCCGACGAGAACTTGCCGCTGCACGCGGTGTTGAGCAGCGCCATGCGGCCCCATGCGTCGCGGTCACGGTACGTCTCTCCCGACAATTTTTGCGCTTTGCAATACGCATCAAAATCCGCAAGCACCATATACGGATCGCGATCGGTCAGCGAGCGTGCCACCTCGCCGTAGGTATATCCGCCGAAGCCCTTGTGCATATATGCGATTGCACGCTGAATACGCGGATCGGCATTGTGATACTCTTGCGGACGATAGCCGCGCCACTGTAACGCTTTGACCTCTTGTTCGTTCATGCCAAAAATGAACATATTCTCCGCACCGACTTGCTCACAGATCTCCACGTTGGCACCGTCCATGGTACCGAGCGTGACGGCACCGTTCATCATCAGTTTCATGTTACCCGTACCGCTCGCCTCGGTTCCTGCAAGCGAGATCTGCTCACTGATATCCGCCGCCGGCATCAGCAGCTCGGCTAATGTGACGCGGTAATCCTCCAAATACACGACCTTTAATTTGTCGCGCACTGCGGGATCCTTGTCGATCTCCTCGGACAACTTGCAGATAAAACGAATGATCTCCTTGGCAAGGAAATATCCCGGTGCAGATTTTGCGCCGAAAATATACGTGCGCGGCTGAATATCCAAAGACGGATCTTCCTTGAGTGCCAAATACGTATCCAGAATATGCAGGGCATTAAGATGCTGACGCTTATATTCGTGCAACCGCTTGACCTGCACGTCAAACAGCGAATCGGGGTCCACCGTGACGCCGTTGTGCCGCTTGATATACTCCGCCAGCCGCGCTTTGTTGTCACGCTTGATTTTCAAAAATTCCTCGCGTGCCGCCGCGTCGTCAGCAAGCGGTTTTAGTTTGGCAAGCTCCGCCGCATCCAAGATAAACCCATCACCGATGTTATCGTTGATAAACGTCGTCAATTTCGGGTTTGCCTGACACAACCAGCGACGGTGTGCGATACCGTTGGTAACGTTCGTAAATTTCTCGGGCATGACGGTATACGCATCGTGGAATACCGTTTCCTTTAGAATTTCACTGTGGATCTTCGCCACACCGTTGACCGCGTGAGAGGCCGCCACACACAAATTCGCCATCTTAACCACGCCGTAGCTGATGATCGCCATACGGCTGACTTTCTCAACGTCCCCGCCGGTCGCTTCCATCATCGCGGCACCAAACCGATTATTGATCTCACACACGATTTGGTGGATACGCGGCAGACGGCTGCGGAACAGATCCTCCGGCCAACACTCCAGTGCCTCTTTCATAACGGTGTGGTTGGTATAGGCCACCGTACGACAGACAATATCCCAGGCACGCTCCCAGGTATAGCCGCATTCATCCAGCATAATACGCATGAGCTCGGGGATCGCGAGCGTGGGATGCGTGTCGTTGATATGGATCGCCGCCATATCCGGCAGATTGTCCAATGTACCGAATTGTTCCAAATGCCGCTGTACGATATCCTGCACCGATGCCGACGCTAAAAAGTATTGCTGTGACAACCGCAAGGATTTGCCCTCACGGTGATCATCCGCGGGATACAACACCTGCGTGATGACCTCTGCCATCGCTTTTTGCTCCATCGCGCGCATATACTCGCCCTGGTTAAACAGCGACATATCCATACCGGGAGCCGTGGATTTCCACAGACGCAGGGTGGAGATCGCCTTGCCGTCCTTGCCGGCGACCATCAAATCATACGGCTGCGCGATAACAACCGTCGCATCGTCATGCTCAACGTGATGATAGTCACCGTCCCACCATTCGCGAATAAACCCGTCAAATTTCACCTCTTTGGCAAGCTCGGGGCGCGGCAGCAGCCAGCACTCGCCGCCCGGCAGCCAAAAGTCCGGCATCTCGGTCTGCCAACCGTCCACCAACTTCTGGCGGAAAATGCCGCACTCATAAAGCAGCGAATACCCGATTGCAGGAATCGATGCCGTTGCCAAGCCGTCCAAAAAGCAAGCCGCCAAACGGCCAAGACCGCCGTTGCCGAGACCCGCATCAGGTTCGAGTTTGTATAACGATTCCAGTTTTACACCGTACTCAGCAAGAATCGCCTCGGCGTCGTCGGTCAAATTCAAATTGAAAAGGGTATTCTTGAGAGAACGCCCCATTAAGAACTCCATGCACAGATAATAGACCTGCTTTGCCTGCTCCTTGTGCGTTTTGGAGATATATTTCACACGCGATGCCCGCATCCGATCGCGCAGCACCAGCGCCAACGCTTGATAAAAATGCTCGTTGGTCGCGTGCTCCGGCTCCACCGAAAACGCCGTCATCAATTTCGCCGTTAATTCGTTGCGCAAAGTATCCTGCGCGCCCACAATCTCTTTGTTTGCTTTTTTTGCAGCAGCCATAACGAAAACTCCTTTTTCTCATGATAGCAGTGCTTGTTATTAGTATATACGATGATCGTTTTTTTTGCAAGAGTTATTCATGATAACCAATAAAATCCACATATAATCACTTTTGAAGCAGTAAAATTAGTCGTTATGCACAAAAAACAAGGCGTTTTTAACTGTAACAAGAACCTTGCTTGACACCGTCGCCCGAAATACGCTAAAATAAAGAGCAGTTACTATCGAAAAAACGGAGGAATTTTCCATGCCGCAACTCAATATTGTGTTGGTTGAACCTGAGATTCCGCAGAACACCGGTAACATCAGCCGCACCTGCGCCGCCACCGGCAGCCGCTTACACATTGTCAAACCAATGGGCTTTACCATCGATGATAAAAAGCTCAAGCGCGCCGGCTTAGATTACTGGCACTTGTTGGATATTACCTATTATGAGAACTTAGCCGATTTTTTCGAGAAAAACAGCGGTCCGTTTTTCTATTTCACCACCAAAGGCACGCATATCTACTCCGACGTCGACTACCCCGACGGCGCGTATCTGGTCTTCGGCAAAGAGACCGCCGGTCTGCCGGAAGAACTGTTGCACGAACATCCGGAATCGTGCGTCCGTCTGCCGATGCTGGACGACGACGCGGCGCGCTCCTTAAACTTATCCAACACCGTCGCGGTCGGCGTCTATGAGGTACTGCGCCAGTGGGGGTTCCCCGCATTACGTATCGCGGGGCATTTGACAAAGTACTGATTTTCTTTAAAAAATGAGATTCCGCCGTTGACAAATACGGCGGAATCTTTTATAATAGGAGCGTTGCACGGAGAGTTGTCCGAGTGGTCGAAGGTGCAGCACTCGAAATGCTGTGTACGAAAGTACCTAGGGTTCGAATCCCTAACTCTCCGCCAAAGCAAAAAAGATCACCCTTGTGGTGGTCTTTTTTGTTTTCCAAAAAGAGAGTTAGGGATTCGAAAGGGCGTTAAGAAAACGTCACAGTGTGACGTTTTTAGCCCGTAGCGTTCCACCGCCCTGCCGCACTGCACCGAAACTCATAAACGAGATCAAACTGCCGCCTTGATCAGTCACCCTAACTCTCCGCCAAAAACGAGAAACCGCCCAAAAGGGCGGTTTTTTGTTTTTACATATTCATTTTACCCAAGCAGCACGTCGCTGACGAGCATCACGCAAAAACCGATAAGCAAGGAATACGTCGCGCCGCGCTCGCTACCGTGCGCATGCGTTTCAAGAATCATTTCGTCACTTACCACATACAGCATCGTACCGCCTGCGAACGCAAGAGCAAACGGCAAGATAAAGGAGGCAACACTCACTGCACAATAGCCGAGCAACGTACCGACCACTTCCACCAAGCCGGTAATTAACGCGCTTACGAACACTTTACGCGGTGAGATGCCCGCCGATAACATCGGACCGATAATGACAACCCCTTCGGGGATGTTCTGCAAGGCAATGCCACCTGCAATGAGAAATGCCTGCGACGTATCACCGGAACCAAAGCCAACGCCTGCCGCAATTCCTTCCGGTAAGTTGTGGATGGCAATCGCCAACACAAACAGCAACACACGATTCAAGTTCTTGTTGGGGTGTTTTTCGCTGTCCACACCCGCCAATTTATGCAAGTGCGGCACGATATGATCGATCAAGTTAAGGCAAACCGCACCCACAAAAATACCCACGATGGTAATCAGGAGCGCCATCCACCCACCGCCGCCATATTCAATCGACGGCAAAATAAGTCCCAACACAGCCGCTGCGAGCATCACGCCCGCCGCAAAAGACAAAATAATGTCCGAAAATTTATGCGAAAGCTTTTTAAATGCAAATCCGATCAGCGCGCCCATGACGGTCGCACCGCCGACACCGAGTGCCGTTATCAATACCAATTCCATGTTCTTTTTACTCCCACAAACACACGGGAAGCCGAAACGGCTTCCCGTGTGAACGTTTTACACTTCGCTGAAATTATCCTTGCCAACGCCGCAGAGAGGGCAGACAAAATCGTCCGGCAGATCTTCAAATTTCGTGCCGGGCGCGATACCGTTATCCGGATCGCCGACCGCCTCGTCATACTCCCAACCACATACGTCACATACATACTTTTTCATAACAAAACGCCTCCTATATTATTATAATACCAGCGACGGAGCGCTGTAAATTCTGGCAGCCAGTTCCTGGTTTAACATATACAAGCTCTTGGGATCGGAACCGAACAAGTCCATTTTGGTGATCAAATCGTTCGCATTGGTTTCTTCCTCGCCCTGTTCCTTAACGAACCAATCCAAAAACTGCATCGTACGGAAATCGCGCACGTCGTAGGCGGCACCGTAAATATCGTTGATGAGCGAGGTAACATATTTTTCGTGCTCAAGACCTGCTTTGAGCACCTCCATATGCTCAGAGAACACCTTATCCGGTTTCGCAATTGCTTCCAATGTTACCGGCACATCCTCGTTTTGCAGATAGGTGTAGAACAGCATGGCGTGGTCACGTTCCTCTTGCGCTTGGATCATATACCAATTCGCAAAGCCGTCCAAACCTTTTGCTTTAAAATAATTTGAAAAATCCAGATATAAATACGCGGAATAAAATTCCTTGTTAATCTGCTGATTTAACAGCTCGTGTACTTTGGCGTCCATTGTCATATCCTCCGTGTTAGATTTCTGTTTTCCATAAGCCGTGCAGATTGCAATACGCATAAACCGCCAACGGCTTTTCATCAGCAAGGGCAAAGGTAACAATCGGATCCGCCCCTACTTTGAGACATTTGCGTTGGCCGCCACGGTCAGTTTGCAAATACACCCACACAATGCTGTGTTCCTCGGTCATCGGATGAGATACCGAACCGACTGTCACCACAACAGCGTCTTTTTTTACTTCAACGACCGGAAGATGTTTTTCCACACTTGCTTCTACCGTTCCCGGTTCCAGCTTGGTCATTTTTTGACCACAGCACATCATGGGGACACCCGCATCGTGAATCATACCAATCAGATTTCCGCAATGCTCACAAACAAAGAATCTCGTCTCACACATACTGTTTTCCTCCGTTTATTGAATTTTTTCAAAATCTGCAGCACCGTGTTTACACAACGGACAAATGAAATCCTCGGGCAGTTCCTCGCCCTCGTAAACGTAACCGCAGATCTTACACACAAATCCTTTTTTGCCGTCCGTTTCCGGCTTCGGTTTCACGTTGGCGTGGTAATAGGCGTAGGTCATGGTATCCCGATCGGACAACACCCGCGCTTCAGTTACCGAGCAGATGAACATTCCGTGCGTATCAAGATCGACGTACTGTTCAACTTTGAGCGACATGAACGAGTTGATGTACCGTGGCAGGAACACCAGTCCGTTATCCGACCGCAACGGTTCACAGTTTGCAAATTTGTCCACGTTACGCCCGCTGACAAAACCAAATGCCTCAAACACCGAGAACGGTGCGTCCACCGTCAAGCAGTTGATGTTCATTTTTCCCGTTTGCTTGATGATGTGGTGGGAATAATTGGCCTTATTAATGGTTACCGCAATACGGTTTGGTGTGTCGGTTACCTGCGTAACGGTATTAACGATCAATCCATTGTCTTTTTTACCGTCGTTCGAAGTCACCACGTACAAACCGTAACCGATCTTAAACAGCGCCGTCAAATCGTTTTTGTTGGCAGTTTGATCCTGCTGTGCTAAATACTCACGGCAAAGTTCCTCAACCAACGCATCCAACTGCGCTGTGCTTTCGTCATTCAGCGCCGACAAAATTTTAACGGTGGTGTCCGTAAACGTGATGTTTTTGCTGTTTGACAGCATCTCACGCATTACTTTGGCGGCGAGCGGCGCCCAGCTTCCGTTTTCGATAAGAGCAACCGTGCGATTGCTGTAATTGCGCTCGGTCAGGTGATGGATAAATTCCCGCATGAACGGGAAAATCTCTGCGTTATAGGTTGTGGTAGCGAGCACCAATTTGCTGTAACGGAACGCGTCTTCAACCGCCTCTGCCATATCACAACGAGCAAGGTCGTTTACCACCACTTTGGGACAACCGTTGGCTTTGAGTTTTTCTGCCAGTTTTAACACGGCCTTTTTAGTGTTGCCGTACACGGAAGTATAGGCAATCACAATTCCCTCTTCTTCCGGCTGGTAACTTGACCAGGTGTTATACAATCCAAGGTAATACCCGAGATTTTCTTTGAGAACAGGACCATGAAGCGGACAAATGGTTTGAATGTCTAATCCCGCCGCTTTTTTAAGAAGATTTTGCACCTGAGCGCCGTATTTTCCAACGATACCGATATAATACCGTCTGGCCTCGCACGCCCAATCTTCCTCCACGTCCAGCGCGCCGAACTTGCCGAAACCGTCTGCAGAGAACAGCACTTTATCCGTGCTGTCATACGTCACGATAACCTCGGGCCAATGCACCATCGGGGCGGTGACAAAGGTGAGCTCGTGCTTGCCCAGTGATAGGATGTCCCCCTCGCCCACGATGATCTGACGATCGGCAAAATCCGTGCCGAAAAAGTTTTTCATCATCACGAATGCTTTTGCCGACGACACGATGCGCGCAGCGGGATACGCTTTGACAAAGTTTGCAATGTTCGCCGAATGATCGGGCTCCATATGTTGGACGATCAGATAATCGGGCTGTCTGTTGCCAAGAACGCTTTGTAAATTATCCAGCCATTCGTGCGTGAAATTGGCATCTACCGTATCCAAAACGGCAATTTTTTCATCAATAATGGCATAGGAGTTATACGCCATACCGTTCGGGACGGTATACTGTCCCTCAAATAGGTCTATCTTATGATCGTTAACGCCGACGTAGCGAATGTCGTTTGTAATAAACATACCTATCACCTCTTGTGGATAGTTTACCATAGTTTGCCGCGTTTTACAACACACCGCATAAAGTTTTTACGGCTGTTTTAACGCATCGGGACCGAAGCTGACGGGCAACAGTTCGCCGAGTGTCATGGTTTTCACCGTGCTTTCGGTAACTAAATAAATTTCGAAATCATCGTCACAAAACTCGCGCATAACTTGTCGGCAAATACCGCACGGCGATACGAGAGCATCGGTAAGTTTACCGTTTTTGCCGCCGCAAACGGCAATAGCGGTAAACGCTTTCTTTCCATCACTGATCGCTTTAAAAAACGCGGTGCGCTCCGCACAGTTAGTGGCGCTGTATCCCGCATTTTCGATATTACAACCGGTATAAACGGCCCCGTCTGCGCACAAGAGCGCAGCGCCCACACAAAACTCCGAATACGGTGCATACGCGTTCATCATAGCTTGTTTTGCGGCGGCTGCCAACGTTTATTTCACAGGAGATTCACCCCTTCTGTTTTGAATTGCACGTTAAGATACGCACATACCGTCGCGGCAACGTCGGCGAAGGTCGTGCGTGTTCCCAGATCGTGCGGTGTGATTCCATTTCCATACAGTAATAACGGTACGTATTCGCGGGTATGATCGGTGCTGACGTCACCCGGGTCACAACCGTGATCGGCGGTAACGATCAGCAGGTCCTCCGCTTGTAACTGCTTTAAAAAACTGTCAAGCCAATAATCAAACGCATTCAACGCCTCGGTATACCCGACCGCGTTGTTGCGGTGTCCGTATACCATATCAAAATCCACCAGATTGGTAAAGCAAAGCCCCTCAAAGGATCGCTTGGCGGCATCAAGAGTTGCCTGCATTCCCTCGTCATTGCCGTGTGTGAGAATCGTTTCGGTAACACCGTGCCCTGCAAAAATATCGGTAATCTTGCCGATCGCAATCACCGCTTTACCAGCCGATTTCAAGGCATCCAACATGGTATCCTTTGGCGGTTGCAAGGAAAAATCGTGGCGGTTTGCCGTACGCGTATACGCACCGTTCTGCCCCACAAACGGGCGGGCGATCACCCGCCCAACCGCATGCTCACCGCACAACAATTTTCGTGCCATACGGCAGTACGCATACAGTGTTTCCAACGGCACAACGTCCTCGTGTGCGGCAATTTGAAACACGCTGTCCGCCGAGGTATACACAATCAGATTTCCCGTTTTAACGTGCTCATCCCCGTAATCGCGGATCACCTCTGTTCCGGAATACGGTTTATTACACAAGACACCCCGCCCGGTGAGTTCCTCAAATTGTGCGATAATATCCTGAGGAAAACCGTTAGGATAAGTCGGCATGGGGGTATCGGATATAAGCCCCGCAATCTCCCAATGACCCGTGGTGGTATCTTTGCCGGTGGAGCGTTCCGCCATGCGGCCGTACGCTGCAAGCGGCGCCGGTTCGCCCCCTAAAAATTCGAGACCCGCAATATTACCAAGCCCCCATTTTTTAAGCGTCGGTATGTGCAGCTTTCCCGTTTGGTAACAGCTTTTCAGCGTGTGCGCACCCTCATCGCCGAACGAAGCGGCGTCCGGCATGGCACCCGCACCTACGCTATCCAATACGATTAAGAATACACGCTTCATTACGCCTGTTCCTTTGCAAGTTTAATCAGTCGGCTGGTCCCCAAACGATGCGCGCCAAGAACTATAAAATCCTCTGCATCCCGCACGGTGGCAATACCGCCTGCCGCCTTAATCTTGACGTGCGGTGCCACGTGAGCGGCGAAAAGTGCTACGTCTTCACGTGTGGCACCCGCCTTGGAAAAACCGGTCGAGGTCTTGATATAGTCTGCACCTGATTGCGATACAATATCGCACATAACTACTTTTTCTTCTTCGGTAAGCAAACAAGTTTCAATGATAACCTTGAGTAGTTTGCCGTGGCATGCGGCTTTCACCGCTTTGATTTCCGCCAATATATCGTTGTAACGGCGGTCACGAAGCCACCCGATATTGATCACCATATCGATCTCGTCGGCACCGTTTTGTACCGCATCCTCGGTTTCAAAAACTTTGACGGCGGTGGTGCTGTATCCGTTCGGAAAACCAATCACGGTGCAGATAGGTAAACGCTCACCGACGTAAAGTTTTGCCCGCCGCACAAACGAGGTGGGAATACACACCGACGCCGTGCCGAACTGCATCCCCTCATCGCAAAGTACTTGTATTTGATCCCACGTTGCGTCCTGTGCCAACAAGGTGTGATCCACTTTTGATAAGATATCCTGCATTGTCAAGATCATCACTCCTTATCTTGTCTTGGCCCTATCAATTCAACCAACACAAATATCTGGTGTAAGCTTCACCCGATTTTGAAACAGTATATTCGTTTATATGAAACCCGTATTTTTTGTAAAATCCAACAGCATCACAATCGGTTTCGGCAACGATTTGTTTATCGGTATTTCCTCGTATATAGTCTATTAGTTTAGTTCCAAGACCTGCATTTCTGTCTTTATTGTCAACGGATATCCCAATGATTTCAATAGTTTCTTTGTTTTCCCGCGTTGCGATTACACCGATGATGGACTCGCTATCAAAAAATCCGTAGATAGAAACGGATGAATCCTTTTGGAAAGATCGCGCTTTGGCTTTGAATTTTTCATAAGTTGGCTCAAACATACATGCAGAATACACCGTGTAAACCTCTATGTTAGAAAAAATGGATTTTATGTCTTTAATCACTTATTTGTTCCCTTCGCTGTGTTAATAGAAGCAATAAGTATTCGCTTTATTTCAAGGCAATCATCCAATAAGGAACCACTCATCTTATCATCAATATATTCAGATCTATAAAGCAATTTGATCCAATACTCAGTTTCGGCAGTTTCCTTTAAGGCGATATGCATTTTCGAAATAAAGTCCGCTTTACTTTGACCATAATTGGCCTCATTTATATTGGCACCTATGCTTGTGCCACTACGAACTATTTGTTTTGAAATCATTGTTTCCTTTTTAGTCTTAATTAGGTGTTGATGTAATTTTACAATTCTTGCTGCAAAAACAATAGATTTATCTATAAGTAGATTCTCTTTCATTTAATACACCACCTTTTTTGTAGTATAACAGAAACCACAGATTAAATCAATTATTCATTATTCATCAGCGAAGCGGCTTCATTATTCATTATTCATTACAAAAATCCGTTTTAATGAATGATGAATAGTGAATAGTGAAAAATGAATAGCACAAAACAAAAATCCGTCCTCTTACGAGAACGGATTTTTGTTTTGGTGATCCATCGGGGACTCGAACCCCGGACACCCTGATTAAAAGTCAGGTGCTCTACCGACTGAGCTAATGAATCGTGCTATGCTATTATATATAACTCATCCCGAATTGTCAAGGAAAATTTTGATTCTTTCCCCGACAATTCGTGAGATATCGTTATCTTGCGCGGATCTTACTCAAAAATTCATCAAAATAGGCGGGTAAGTCGCTCTCAAACTCCAGATATTCGCCCGTGATGGGATGCACAAACCCAATCGTTTTCGCGTGCAAGCACTGTCCGTTTAATCCCGACGGTTGCTTGGTGCCGCCGTACACGGTGTCCCCTGCTACCGGATGACCGAGATACGCCATATGTACACGGATCTGGTGTGTTCTTCCCGTTTCCAGTTGCAGTCGCACGTGCGAATAACCGGAAAACTCCTCCAATACCCGGTAATGCGTAACCGCCGGTTTAGAGTTGCGATCGATGACGGTCATTTTTTTGCGATTGGTCGGATGCCGACCGATCGGCGCATTCACCGTGCCTTCCTGCTCGCGCAGGTGACCGACGATCACCGCCTCATATATACGGGTGAAGCTGTGTTCCTTGATCTGTTCCGCTAATCCTTGATGGGCTTTGTCGTTTTTGGCAACGATAAGCAAGCCGCTGGTATCCTTATCAATGCGGTGCACGATACCGGGACGCATCACACCGTTGATGCCGGATAAACTGTCGGGACAATGATGCAACAACGCATTCACAAGCGTGCCATCGGGATTGCCTGCCGCCGGGTGCACGACCATACCTTTCGGCTTGTTGACGACCAACAGATCGGTATCCTCATACACAATATCGAGCGGAATATCTTGAGGGGCCGCCTCACACGGCTCTAAATCAGGCAGTTCCACCGTCAGCTCCTCACCGCCTGCAAGCCGCATGCTTTTGCTGAGTTTTTGTCCGTCACAAGTTGTCACAAGCCCTTGCTCCAACAAGTGTTGTGCCGCCGATCGCGTGACAGTAAGAGAGCGGGACAGGACCGTATCGATCCTGTCCCCGCGATGTTCAGTTGGTACGATCAGTTGAATCGTCTTCATGGGTCGCCTCCGTTTTGCCTGCGATAGGGACCTTTTTGTCGTCATAGATAAACAAGAAAAACACCAAGAGCAGTACCGAACCGACCACAACAAAACAATCGGCTACGTTAAACACCGGAAATTCGAAAAACAGCACTTCGATAAAATCCACCACGTAGCCATGGATCAAGCGGTCAATGAAATTGCCGATCCCACCCGCCACAATGAGCGTAGCACTGATGTTGAATAGCAGGTATTTTCGGAATTTGCCGAACAGCAACAACCAAAGAATCGCCGCCATTACCACTCCGGTAAGGATCAAAAAGAACCACCGTTGTCCTTGCAGGATACCGAACGCCGCACCGGCGTTTTCCACGTACGTAAGCCCTAAAACTTTAGGAATAAGCGTGATGGTTTCGGCGTTTTTTAAACTGAGAACCGCCAACCATTTCGTCAGCTGATCCAAACTGACCAAAGCGGCAGTGATCGCCAGTACCGTAAATTGGAACATACCGTTCCTCCTTCAACGATCCGTCAACCGCCGTTCGGCGGATGCGGATATCACTTGTTCAGTATTGCCGCGCAACGGGCACATAATCCGGCCGCTTCGCCGTCGGCTTTCACCGTATCGCTATACGCCCAGCAACGGCAGCATTTTTCGCCGTCTGCGTGCGCAACGGATACCGAAAGCCCTGCAAAATCGCCCGTAAAACCGCCGGTTCCGTCTTCACGGATTTCCACCTGCGACACGATCAAAACCGTCTTAAGCAAGTCTTCAATGCCCTTGACAAAGGCAAGCGTCTCACCGTTGCAGAACAGCGTGACCTTGGCATCCAACGAGCCGCCGATGACCTTTGCGGTACGCGCTGCTTCCAATGCCTTTTGCACGTCGTCACGCAGGGCGTGGATGCGGTTCCATTTCTCTTCAAATGCCGTATCTACCGCAACGGCTTCCGGCTTGGGCATGTCGTTGAGCAATACGGAACGGGCATCGTCACCCTCGGCATGCGGCATGAAGGACCAAATCTCCTCCGAAGTGAATGCCAAGATCGGAGCCAGCAAACGCGTCAACGCATTTAAAATGCGATACATCGTGGTCTGTGCGGCGCGGCGATCAACACCATCCGTTGCCTCCACGTACAAGCGATCTTTCAGCACGTCCAGATAGAAGTTAGACAGATCCACGACACAGAAATGATGGATCGCATGGAATGCATCGTGGAATTCGAATGCTTTATACGAAGCATCCACCTGCTCGATCACTTGACCCAGTCGCAACAGTGCCCAACGATCAATATCGTGCAGTTTATCATCCGAGACGCTATCCTTGGCAGGATCAAAATCGTGGATATTACCGAGAATATAACGTGCCGTGTTACGCACCTTGCGGTACGCCTCGGACAACTGTTTCAGGATATCCTTGGACAAACGCACGTCCACACGGTAGTCGAGCGATGCTACCCACAAACGCAGAATTTCGGCACCGTATTGATTGATCACCTCGTCGGGCGCAATGGCATTGCCGAGCGATTTGTGCATCGCCTTGCCCTCACCGTCAACGACCCAACCGTGCGTCAACACCGCTTTGTACGGTGCTTTGCCGGTGCAAGCAACCGAGGTCAAAAGTGACGACTGGAACCAACCGCGATACTGGTCGGCACCCTCCATATACAGATCAGCAGGAGAGTCAAGCTCGTCACGTTCCTCTAACACGGCGGCGTGGGACGAGCCGGAATCGAACCAAACGTCCATAATGTCGCTTTCCTTACGGAAATGCTTACCGCCGCAATGCGGGCAGGTAGCATCGGCAGGCAGGATCTCATCCGCCTCGTGCATGTACCAACCGTCCGAACCCTCTTTGCGGAACAGATTGGAAACCGCTTTAATAAAATCAGCGTCGATGATCGGCTTACCGCACTCTTCACAATAGAAGATCGGGATCGGCACGCCCCACAAACGTTGACGGGAAATACACCAGTCACTGCGCTCCCGCACCATTGAAATGATGCGATCTTCGCCCCACGACGGGATCCAGCGCACGTCCTTGATCGCTTTTACGGCCTCTTCTTTGAAGCTTTCCACCGAGCAGAACCATTGATCGGTCGCGCGGAACAGCACCGGGTTCTTGCAACGCCAGCAGTGCGGATATTGGTGAACGATCTTCTTCATGGCGAGCAGCGAGCCGGTCTTATCCATGTGGATAGCAATGGCCTTGTGTGCCTCGTCGGTGGTCATACCGGCACAGATCGGGCCGGCTTCTTCGGTCATACGGCCTTCGCTGTCCACCGGCACACACATACCGATCTGCTTATAGTTTTTGCAAACGTTAAAGTCGTCAACACCGTGACCGGGAGCGGTATGGACGCAACCGGTACCGCTTTCGAGCGTCACGTGATCGCCAACGATGATCAGCGATTCGCGATCTAAGAACGGATGCTGTGCGGTCATCAGTTCCAACTCAGCGCCGGTAAAGGACGCCAGCACCTCATATTCGCTGATATTCGCTGCTTTCATGGTCTCCTCGACCAAGCCCTCTGCGAGAATATAATTTTCATCGCCGCACTTAACGACTTGATACGTAAAAGTAGGACCAAGACAGATCGCCAGGTTGGCAGGCAACGTCCAGGTGGTGGTGGTCCAGATCACGAAATAGGTCTTGGACACGTCCACGCCGGCGGCCGACAGTACACCGCGATCGTCTTTTACGGCAAATTTCACATACACGGAATAGCATGGATCCTCACCGTACTCAATTTCCGCTTCTGCCAAAGCGGTCTGACATTCGGGGCACCAGTACACCGGCTTTAAGCCCTTGTAGATGTACCCTTTCATCGCCATCTCGCCAAACACTTCGATCTGACGCGCCTCGAATTCAGGTGCCAACGTCAGATACGGATGTTCCCAATCGCCGAGCACGCCCAAGCGCTTGAACTGCTCCGTCTGGTTACGCACGTAACCGAGTGCGAAATCACGGCAGATACCGCGCAACTCCACCGGCGGCATGGACAACGCATTCTCCACGCCCGCTTTCGCGCGCGCTTTCAATTCAATGGGCAGACCGTGCGTATCGTAACCCGGCACAAACGGTGCTTGATAGCCCGCCATGTTGTGATAGCGAACGATCATATCTTTAATGATCTTATTCAGCGCATGGCCGTTATGAATATCGCCGTTGGCATACGGAGGGCCGTCGTGCAGAATGTAACGGGGTTTGCCCTCATTCTTCTCCATGAGCTTTCCGTAAATATCCGCTTTTTCCCACTCTTTAAGCATAACCGGCTCGCGTTGCGGCAATCCGGCGCGCATGGGGAATTCGGTCTGCGGTAAATTCAGTGTTTGGTTATAATCCTGCTGTTGCATGTGATAAATCTCCTTTTAGGAACTCATTTCTTTTTTCGGAACAATCCGCGCGACGGCTGATCGTCATCGTCATCGGATTCTTCTTCATCATCCTCGTGGATGTCATAATCATTCCCGAATTTCAGATCAGCAAAACGGGATAACGGCTTTAACTCCTCCTCCGCGTTTTCCTGAATCGATTCCTCGGTTACGGGTGCCACCACGATCATATCGCCATCATCCTCCTGCGGCTCGATCACCTCAGGTGCTTTTTCAACCGACTCCTCTGCCGCAGCGGGTTGTTCCGGTGCTTCTTCCGGAAGCAGGTTGATGAGCGATAAATGCTCCTTATACAGTCCGAGCAGCTTTGATTTGAACTGAGCAACCTCGTTTTTCACACGAGCAAGCTCATCTTTTTCACGTTCAATATCGGCAAGAAGATCACGCCGTGCCGCATCCGCATCCTGTTGCGCACTTTCGAGCAGCGCTTTCGCTTTTGCTTCTGCTTCACGAATGATGGTGTCACCGGTCCGTTGCGCGCTGAGCAACGCCGCACGAATGCTGTCTTCATCGTTGCGATACTCTGCCACCTTGTCGGCGAGCGCCTTCATTTTCTGATTCACCTCGGCATTTTCCCGCACGAGATGTTCCATGGCTTCAACGCACTCATCGATAAAGTCGTCCACTTCTTCCGAGCGGTATCCACGTCCGCGGCTAAACTCAACGTTACGGATATCTTCCAGAGTCATCATCTTGTCTTCCTCGCTTTCCGTTATACATATTTATGCAATTTAATAATCAAACGTCCTTTTTTGGTGAGCGGGCCGAGAGCGGCAACCAAAAACCGTCCTTCCCCACGCACCGAGAGAACGTCGCCTTCTTTAACCGTGTGTGCCACTTGCTCACACGGCATGTGATTACACGAAACCAGCCCGGCGGTAATACGACCGGCCGCTTCCTCGCGGGAGACCCGCAACGCGATTTTAAGCACCGCGTCCAATCGCGGCGACGCAACCGTATCTTGATATTCACGAAATTCACGGTGAACGATCACTTCATCGGTATAAGGAAACAGTGCTTTTACCCCTTCCGACCCGACTTTCACAACCGATTCCGCCAAAAACGGGGCTAACTCCTCGTCGGCAAACACCACCGTGAGTCCTTCACCGCAGACAATATCACCCAACTTATCCCGCTTAATTCCCGTTGCCAACAAGGCACCGAGGAAATCGCGGTGTGAAAGAGAAGCTGTCCGACGATACTGAAACCCGATCGCTTTGAGCGGAAACAAATCGGTATCGGGCGGCAAAAACGACGGAAAAACGCCCAAAATCGTGCGTTCCGCATCCTCGTATCCGCCGTAAAACAGAAAGGACAATGTCCCCTTTTCACGCAAGACGGCTCGTGCCACCGCCTGCCGGTGTTCGTCTAAGAAGCCGACAAATCGGGGACACGAGCGCATTTCACACAATTCACAGGCATCGTCGATACGGGCGCGTAAAAGCGCGTCCTCCTCCGACAGATCAGAAGTAAAGCCCATTATTCTCCAGCTCGTCTAACAAATCACCCATAAAGCCGACGTTGTACGGCGTAATAATGTAGGTGCAGTTAGCAACCTTTTTAATTTGACCGTTGTTGGCATACGCCACACCGCTCAAAAAGTCCAGAATGCGGCGTGCCACATCCTTGTTGGAAGATTCCAGATTGAGCACGACGGTACGTTTGGCGTTCAGGTGATCCGCCACCGCACTGGCATCGTCAAAGCGCTCGGGCTTTACCAACACGACCTGCAGCTGTGCCGTCGCGTGGATGTTGACAACTTTGTTGTTTTTGCGCGGAACATCCTCAACCTCTTTTTCGGGAGAGCGGGAAACAAACTCCTCATTCTCCAAACCGATGGTCTCCTCGTTTTGATCGCCGAACAATCCTTCCAGCTTGTCCAAAAAACCCATTTTCAGTTCCTCCTGCTCATTTATACTGTCTTTCGCCGAAGATCGCTGAACCGACACGGATCAAGGTTGATCCCTCCAGCACCGCCTCCGCAAAATCAGAAGACATACCCATGGACAATAATTCCATACTACCATTATCCACTTTTTTACCCTGAATGTCAATAAACAGTTTATGCATTTTAGAAAAAATCGCACGTTTTTCCGATTCTGTGTGGAAAATCGGCGGAATTGTCATAAGTCCTCGCACTCTGATGCCGTCGAACACGCGAATTTCATCCAACAATTCGGGCAAAGCGTCGGGATGGACACCGCTTTTGGATTCCTCCCCGCCGATGTTCACCTCAACAAGCACGTCCATCACGCCGCGCTCGGTTAACTTCGCCGCATCCGAAATGGCTTTTGCCAAATGCACGCTGTCCACCGACTGGATCATATCCACCTCACCAACGATTCGCTTGACCTTGTTGGTCTGCAGATGTCCGATGAGATGCCGCTCTACGCCGTCTAAATGCAACATATCACGCTTTGAAAGGTATTCCTGAACGCGATTTTCTCCGATGCACGTAACCCCGGCATCCAGCACTGCGTTGATGAGTTCCGGTGCCACCGTTTTGGTAACCGCCATCAACGTGATCTCTTCACGGCGGCGACCGGCAGCCGCGCAGGCGGCACACAGACGCTCCTCTACGGCGTTCAGGTTATCCAGCACGCGTTGCTCGTCAACGGACAAGCTTGCCGTCATACAGATCCTCTCCTTCTGTTACGATGAGATCGTACAGTTGCACGTACGTTTTATCGTCCTTGATCTCACAAACCGAGTACCGCTCGGTCTCGTTGTGATGCAGCACTTGTATCCGCTTGAATCGCAGAATATTACCATCTTGAACGTACACACCGGGCTCTTGCTGATCGTTGAAGTAGATCGACTCGTCCGGCACCACGATACCCTCGTACTGTGTTAACCGGATCTCGATTTGCTCACGGCGCACCGTGGACAAGGCGCCCGACATTTGAGTACACTGAAACACAACCGCCACCTGATCGTCAGCGGCCTTATTGAGTGCCGCCACCGTCATTTCTAACGGTTCGCTTTGCACGAACGGCATACACACCGCACGTTGCATGCCTTTTTTCAGCGTTACCACGCTCTCCAACGGCAGCACGCAAGCAAGATACCATTCGTAGTCACCAACGATCTTACCGACAAAATTTGTCTCATCCACCTTCGGTTGCAAGGTCATAGCCCGCTCGATATCGCTCACGGTGAGCGACTGTGCGTCATCGGTGGTGAGCAATGTTTCAAAGCCGTCTGCCGATCCGACAAAGTAACCGGAAATCGGTGAGGCAACCGTTGCGGTCGCCGGTTGAAACGATGCCGCAAGCTCTGCACGACGCGCTTTAAGCTGTGAGAGCCGCGCATCAAAGTTTTCCTCTTTTCCAATGGTGAGCTGCTTTTTATTCAGCAACGTCAACACCTTGGAATGCAACCCGTTGATCTCACCGTAAGCCGCCATCTGCGCCGATCGGGAGATCGAAAGCCAGGCTTGATTGATCTGCTGATTGATACTGTTTAAACTCGTCCGATTACTGGACCCTTGCGCGTTGATGGAAGTAAGTGCCGCGATCTCTTCGTCAAGAAGATCTAACTCCTGCTGTGCCAACGCATCCTCCGCGCTCGTATACACGTGAGCAATGTTTCCGTTTTTGGAAACGCGGTTGCCGTCTTGGACCGTGTAAAAGACGTAGCCGTCCGTCTGCTGACGGATGATCGATTCACTGCGATATACCACACCGGTTGTTTTGATCGTATCGTAAGCGATCTCCTTATCAGCCGTAATGGTCTCCAGCGACGCCGAGAAGATCAGATACCCTTGCACGCCCACGTAAACAATGAGCAACAACGACAATAACACGATCAAAATACGTTTTGTCGTTTGATTCATATCATCACTTCTCCTTTCGCAAAAAGGTTTCCACCAAAGTCATTGCCTGTCCTTGACAATCGGCATCGTCCATATAGACGGTCGTCATCCACTCCTGATGCCGAAACCACGACAGCTGCCGCTTCGCATACCGTCTGGTCCCCTGCCGAATCGCATCCGCCGCTTCATCAAGCGATATCGCGCCCGTCAGATACGGCTCCAATTCTTTGTAACCGATCGCCTGCCGCACCGTGTCGGTGTTCGGCTGCTCTCTCAACCAACGCGCTTCCGCTTCCAACCCGTTTTCCAGCATTGCTGTCACGCGGCGGTTGATGCGGTCGTATAACCGCTCACGGTCGCGGAATTCCAGCCGCAGCCCGCACAGCGCATACGGCGATCCCGCTTTGCGCGACTCCTCGTTTTGCCGCGTGATGGTGCGTCCCGTTGTTTCAATGATCTCAAGCGCACGGATAATGCGGCCGTGATCGTTCGGGTGCAACCGCGCCGCCGTTTCGGGATCAAGCGTTGAAAGTTCACCGAGCAAAACTTCACCGCCCTCTCGTTCAATGCGCTCGCGCAAGCGGTCACGCACCTCGCGGTTTTCGGGCTGTTTCTCGTACGAAAGGTTTTCGGTCACTGCTTGTATGTACAGACCCGTACCGCCGCACAACACCGGCAGTTTGCCGCGACCGTGCACTTCCTTAATCACGCGATGTGCCTGCTCAGCGTATTTTGCCACGCTGTACGACGCATCCGGCGGCAAAAACCCCATCAAATGATGCGGGATACCGCCTTGTTCTTCTTCACTCGGCCGCGCCGTGCCCACACGCAGCGTGTCGTATACCTGCATCGAATCGGCAGAGATCACCTCACCGCCGAAACGACGGCACAATTCAACCGCCAGAGCGGTCTTTCCCGACGCCGTCGGTCCCGCGACCACCACGAGCGGGATACAATTTTCTGCGTTGTTGGTCATACGATCCGTCCAAACTGTTTTTCAATTTCCCGCGCCGTCAACTCAAAACATACCGGCCGACCGTGCGGGCAAGTACGAATATCCTCGTTATACAGCACGCGCTGTGCCAGTTGTAACAATTCCTGCGGTGTACTGCCGTCCCCCGCTTTCACGGCGGCACGGCACGCAACGGAATGATAGATCCAGTCAAGCCGTTCGGTCGTGATCTCCCGTTTACCGGACAAGAGTCCGCCCGCGATCTCACGCAAACTTTCCGTAACGTTACTGTCGATGAGCATCATCGGCACCGCACGCACGAGCAGCGTGTTACCGCCGAATTCCTCCAATTCAAACCCCGCTTGCTTTAGCTGCTCGCCTGCTTCGGTCAACGCACCGTATTCCTCGCGGCTGAGCGACACCGACAACGGCGCGAGCAATATCTGCGCACTCTCGTTAGCGGTTTCTTTGAGTTGGTTGTATAATATCCGCTCATGCGCGGCGTGTTTGTCGATAAAATAAACCGACCCGCGCCACTCCGCAATAATGTAGGTGTGCAGCGCTTCGCCCAACAGACGGATCGGCTCAGGTTGTTCCGGCTCGATCGTTTGCTGAACAGGTGCGGGCACCGGATCGGGTTTTGACACCGATACCGGCGGTGGAGCAGACACATTCTTTTTGACAGGCGCATCAAAAAGGGCTTGCGCAACCGACGCACTGTCCCGCATCACCATCGGCCGTCCTTGTATGATCGGCCTTGGCCGTGCAACCGGAGGCGGCGGTGTCGGCTGTGATGCCGACGGCGCCTCGATCACGCGACGCGCAATTTCTCGGGCAGGGGTAGGTGTCACATACTGCGGCTTCGGGGGTTGTATCACCGGCGTCGGCAACGTTGCTTTCATCGGTGCGCTGTCGCCCTCTAACGCCGAACGAATAGCGTGATATACTGCATCAAACACCGGCTTTTCATTAACAAACCGCACCTCGATCTTGGCGGGATGCACGTTCGCATCCACCGTTTCGGGCGGCATGTCCACACACAACACACACGCGGGGAATTTTCCCACCATGATCGATCCCTTGTATGCCTGCTCAATCGCAGCCATGGCGGTACGTGTTTTCACGTACCGTCCGTTGATAAAGAAATGCTGCATCGTGCGGTTAGCTCGCGCACCTTCCGGGCGGCAGGTATAGCCGTGCACGTGCACGCCGCCCAAGTCATACTCAACCTCGGTCAGTGTTTTGGCAAATTCGCGACCGAGCACCGCGCTGATGCACGCATACAGATCCCCGTTGCCGGGTGTTAACAACTCATCGCGTCCTTCGCGAATAAAACGGAACGAGATCTCGGGATGTGACAGTGCCAGACGGTCCACCACTCCGGCAACGGCATTGGCCTCCCCCACGTCCTTTTTCAAAAACTTCATACGTGCAGGAACATTATAAAACAGATCCCGCACGCAGATGGTCGAACCGCGGGGACAACCGACGTCGGACAGTTCGATCTCCTCGCCGCCCTCAATCACGTACCGCGTGCCGGCAAGTTCGTCCTCGGTGCGCGTAACAAGTTCCACGCGCGCCACCGCGGCAACCGATGCGAGCGCCTCGCCGCGAAATCCCAAAGTGGAAATGGTGTTCAAATCTTCCTCTACACGAATTTTGCTGGTTGCATGCCGCAAAAACGCCGTCGGCACGTCTTCTCTTGCAAAGCCGCAGCCGTTGTCGGTGATCCCGATATACGAGATCCCACCGTTCTTGATCTCTACCGTAATGGTGGTGGCACCGGCATCAATGGCGTTCTCCACCAATTCCTTTACAACCGAGGCCGGTCGCTCGACCACCTCACCTGCGGCGATGAGCTCCGCGGTATGCTTATCTAATACTTGAATTTTCGCCATCATCCGTGCCCCCTTTCATTAATAGCTTTGCGCTTCTTTATGCAATTCATATAAGGTCTGCATTGCCTCAAT
>JAFSGO010000018.1 GCA_017440765.1 Clostridia bacterium | reverse complement strand
GCGTGTCTTTTTTTGGTGGGCGTAAACGGACTCGAACCGCTGACCTCCTGCGTGTGAATAAGCTCCGTCGTTTCACGACTCCGCTTATTCTGTTGCATCGCGCCGAACCGCTGAAAATCAGCGTTTTTCGGCATTCCCTACCACTGCGAATGGTTATGAACTTAAAAAATGACCGCCTATGTTTACCAATGTTGGGTAGTGTAAAACAGTATAGTTTAGTGTTATCAAAAAGTCAAGCGGTGTTAAGAAATGCCACACGGTATTAAATTTTTTGGCCAAACAAGACTCTCTTTGTCAATTATAGCACTCCCATGTAACCAAGGGCGTGAACACTAAGGCCGACACCATGTTCATTAAAATATTGCTCCATTTCAAAAATTGTCCAAGCCAAACCAGCTCGCGCCACATCAAGCATCGCTGTTAGTCCGCTATCGAATCCAGTATATTTATCATAAGTTAACGCAGAATTTTCGTTAAAAGTTTTAGGATCAATAAACCCTGACAAGGTGCATTTTTCTCCAGTTCTGTTATATGTATATTCCTGCCAATAAAACCCGTCATTTACCGAAAGCAAAGTTGTAATAGTAGATGTTTCATCGATAGCGCTACAAGATGCCCACAAAATATCATCTTGAACATTATAACTAAGTATAAACTCTTTGTCATTAAACACATTTATAGTAAGCATCATAGAAGAACCGCTAGCTTTTCCATTGGATTTCACATATTCAACCAAATGTTTATACGCGTTAGCTTGATCAATAGTTCCACAGGAATCACAAATGAATTTGGTATAGGAATGTGACGCGTTCGTGTAATTATCTTTATAGGTATAACCACAAACACAAGTATATATTGTATAACCGTTTTCTGTACAGGTTGCCGCGACAACCTCTTTTGAATAAGAGTGTGTATGCGGAAAAACTTGCGTTGCAGTAGGCGCCCCTTTTGTGGCGGTTTTCTTCGTAGTATTAGTTTTTTGGTTGGCAGATGGCCCAGTAGTTAAAGTCGTCTCGGAAACCTCTTGATTTCCTTGCACTTCCGCGCCACAATATGAACAAAAGGCTACCTCTTTGGCAATAGCCTCGCCGCAACTCCAACAATATTTCTCAGCTTTTGCGCTTTCTTTGCCACAAGACGTCAACACCATCATTAACGCCATTGTCATAAGCAACGCAATAATTTTTTTCATTTCGCACCCTCCCCAAGTGTACTAAAATAAAACACAAAAAACTATACTCGTTATGTTTTTATAATAATCATCATTGAAAATTTTGTCAACCCAAGAGAAACGAGATATTAGTTAAAGATCGACAATTTTCATAATTTGTAATTATTTGGCTGTCCATACTTTGCCTGAATATCATCCTAGAATTTTTGAAATCCCCACACAACTTCACGTAGCACAATAATAGTTGCATGTTTACAGAAACCGCAAACCTGTGCAAAAAACTGGTCGCTAACCGCCGCATCATTCGATTCATTTTTGCGACCTCCTGATTTCCAAAAAATATAGGTAAAATCAGGCGGTCACTTTTTGTTGCATAAAAAGAAAAAATCCCTTGAAACCGCAGTTTCAAGGGATTTGGTGGGCGTAAACGGACTCGAACCGCTGACCTCCTGCGTGTGAAGCAGGCGCTCTAACCAGCTGAGCTATACGCCCGTGTATTCAGCCGCCGCTATTGCAGCGACTAATACAATGTGACAGGCACAAGACCTGTCACAAGTTATGGTGACCCGAACGGGAATCGAACCCGTGTTACCGCCGTGAAAGGGCGGTGTCTTAACCGCTTGACCATCGGGCCATTGGTGGCTGTAACTGGATTCGAACCGGTGACACCGCGGGTATGAACCGCGTGCTCTAGCCAACTGAGCTATACAGCCATATGTGCGTCCCCTGCTGAGGGGACGCAGATTATTATATAGTATGCCCTATTGTTTGTCAAGTCTGTTTTTTAAAAAACAAAAACTTTTTACGTTGCCGAGCCAAACATGGTGATACAATGTTTCGGACATGCCTCGGCGCATTTGCCGCAACCGATGCATTTTTCCGGATCAATGTTTGCAAGGCAGTTAACAACCTGCACCGCATCGTGCTCGCACACTTTGACACATTTTCCGCAACCGATACAGCCGACCTTACACGCGGCATGCGTTTTGGGCCCTTTATCGTGATTGGAGCAACGAACGACACCGCGCGTGGCACTGCCCGCCATAACGATGAGTTTTTTCGGGCAAGCGGAAACGCATTTGGTACAGCCGCGACACAGCGAGGCATCCACGCGAGCAAGCCCGTTTTCCACAGTGATCGCACCGTATTCGCACGCCGACACGCAGTCGCCGTAACCGAGGCAACCGTAATTACACAGCCAGTTACCGCCGTAAAACTGCGTTGCCGCGCGGCAGGACTCTAACCCATGGTATTCGAGCTTGCGGGCGGTAAACTCTTCACAACCCCCGCAACGAACCAACGCCGTGAGGCGCTCAACATCGCCCGATACACCGAGTAATTCGCCGGTTGCTTTGGCAACCGCCTCACCGCCGGGTGAGCACAGACCGACCTTGGCACCGTGATTTGCCATGGCATCCGCGTAGCCGGCACAGCCGGAATATCCGCACGCGCCGCAGTTGACACCGGGCAACAGTTCGCACAGCGCCTCGGCTTTTTCATCCTTGGGCACCGCCATCAAAATGGAGGCAATAGCCAAAATCAAACCGGCTATTAAGCCAAGTCCTCCAAGGAGCAATACAGCAAGTAATATTGGATTCATATGCGTACTCCTCCTTACAGTCCAAATAATCCTTGGAAGCCAAGGAACGACACCGACACGACCGAGGCCGCCACCAACGTGATGGGCAACCCTTTGAGTGATTCGGGGATCTCCGCGCTTTCCAAGCGTTCTCTGACACCGGCAAACATCACCATGGCGAGCAGGAAACCAAGTCCTGCGCCCAAGGCGTTCACCAGTGATTGTACGAAATTGTAACCGCTGTCAATATTCAAGATCGTGACACCGAGCACCGCACAGTTGGTGGTGATAAGCGGCAGGTAGATGCCCAGCGCGTTATACAGCGGCGGAATGAAGCGACGCAGAACGATCTCTACAAGCTGCACCAAAGCGGCAATGATGAGGATAAATACGATTGTCTGCAGATACGCAAGATCGTTCGGCACCAGTAGATAGGTGTAGATCGGGTGGGTTGCCGCCGTTGCCATCAGCATAACGAAGATGACCGCGACCGACATGCCCACGGCGGAATTCAGTTTTTTGGAAACACCCAAAAACGGACAGATGCCTAAAAACTGCGACAGCACGAAGTTATTAACCAGTAAACCGCCGATCAGGATGGCGAAGAAGCTCGTATTACTCATGGCAAGCCGCCTCCTCTCCACCGTGGCAGTTGCCCGCCATCGGGCAGGCAGCGCACACCGTTTCGGTGAGTTCCTTACGGGTTGCGTTATGCTCTAATTTCGTGGATAGGCGATTGGTCAACCAAATAAGCATGCCAAACACGAAGAAACCGCCTGCAGGTAACACGAAAATGGTGATTGGCGGGATCAGACCGCCCTCCGGCCAACCAAACAGCGTACCGTTGCCGAGAAACTCGCGAATACCACCCATAATGACCAGCGCCGCCGTAAAGCCGGCACCCATACCCAGACCGTCCAAGGCGGAAAGCCCCACCGAGTTTTTACCGGCAAACGCCTCCGCACGGCCGAGGATAATGCAGTTGACAACGATCAACGGCAAGTAAATGCCGAGTGATTTATCAATAGCGGGCAAGTATGCTTTGACCAACATTTGCACAATGGTGGTAAAGCCGGCAATAATGACGATATACGCGGGCAAACGCACCTTGCCGGGAATCAGTTTACGCAACAGAGAGATAACGATATTGGAACAAACAAGCACAAAAGAAGCTGCCGCGCCCATACCGAGACCGTTCAGGGCGGCGGTCGTCACGGCGAGTGTCGGGCAGGTGCCGAGTACCAAACGGAACACAGGGTTTTCCTTGATAATGCCTTTGGAAAACGCTTGCCAGTATTTATTTGCCATCGGCTTCCCCCTCCTTTACCGCTTCATAACCGGCGATTGCCTTGTTGACCGCTTGACAGATACCGGATGACGTCTTGGTTGCCTGCGAAACGGCATCCACATCCGCACCCACTTGCATTTCTTTGGCAGGTTTCCCCACGAATGAATCCAACAAACCCGCTTTAGTGACCTTCTGCACATAACCCGCGGTTTCGTTATCTTCCGTGACCTTAACACCGGTAATGGTGCCCAAATGAGAAATACCCGTCATCACGGTAAGTCCGGCACTTTTGCCGACCGCTTCCGTAGTGAATACGTAACCAACCACGGTTTTCTCCGCATAAGCGGTGTAATACACTTGCTCGTGTCCATCAACCGCTACGGTGCCCTTTACAAAAGAATCGGCTTCCATAACTTCCATACGCGCTGCCGTTTCGATTTCCTCGGTCAACTCAGCGATGGTATCCTTGGTCAGTGCATTGGTTCCCGCCAATGCCGCGGTGACAATGGCGGCAATCAGCATCAGCGCCGCTGACGAGATCAGAATCTCTTTTAGGTTCTTCATGAATGCACCGCCTTTCGGCCCTCGCCAAAGGGACGCGGGCGCGTCAATCGCTCGATCAGCGGTGTGAGAATATTCATAATAACGATGGCAAAGGAGACGCCCTCCGGCAACGAGCCGTACAAACGGATCAACACCGTCAAGGCACCGCAGCCCACCGCGTACACGACCTTGCCCCACTTGTTGATCGGGCAGGTGGCGTAATCGGTTGCCATAAAAATCGCACCGATCATCAAACCACCGGACAGGATATGTACCACCGGATCGGAGCCGAGGATCCACGTTAGGACAAAGACCGTGCCGATATAGATCGTCGGGATCAGCGGGCTGATAACGTGACGGACCACCAGATAGATGCCGCCGAGCAACAATGCCACCGCGCAGGTTTCACCAAGACAACCGCCGCGCAAACCGAACAACAAGGAAAGCGGATCGATCTCGGCAGCAGCATCGGTCGCAAGCATCGCGAGCGGTGTGGCACCGGAGACGGCATCGGCTTGCCCCGTCCATGCAAGCGGAGTTACCCAGTTGTTCATGGCATCCGGGAAACTGCCCATCAGCACCACACGGCCGACAAGCGCGGGATTAACAAAATTCTGGCCCAAACCGCCGAACATCTGCTTCGCTACGACGATCGCAACGACACTGCCAAGTGCCGCTTGCCACAGCGGAACGGTAACCGGCAGGTTAAATGCGAGCAACAGACCCGTAACGATACAAGACAGATCCCCGACCGTTTGGGGGCGCTTCATCACCTTACGGCTGAGATATTCCGATGCCAGCGCCGAGGCGACGCATACGACCTCCACCGCCAGTGCACGGAAGCCGAACAGCCAGACCGAGGCGATCAGCGACGGGATCAGCGCAATGATCACGTCCCGCATGATGTCACGCGTATTCATGCCGCAGTGCAAATGCGGTGATGACGATACCATTAAGGTGTTTTCCATTCGACTCCCTCCTTACTTCACAGAACGCAGCACGTCTTTCGCCATACGGATCGTTTGCACGATCGGGCGATGTGCCGGGCAAGAGAACGTACAACAACCGCACTCCATGCAGGTCATGGTACACAATCGCTTAAGTTCATCGGTGTTTCCTGCTTTGTAGGCCTTGGTGATCGCTGTCGGCAGCAGATTCATCGGACACGCGTCGACGCATCGACCGCAACGGATACACGTAGTTGCCGAAACGTCCGGCGCATCCTCTTCCGCGAGTGCCAAAAGCGCGTTGTTTTGCTTTAACACGGGAAGATCTTCATTCATCAGCGCTTGACCCATCATCGGGCCGCCGAACAGCAGTTTACGTACCGGTTTTTTCAAGCCGACGAAATCCAACACGTCGCGGATCGGTGTGCCGATCACCACGCGCACGTTCATCGGTTTTTCAACGGCTGAGCCGTCCACCGTCAAGCGCTTTTCAATAAGAGGCATGCCGGTTTTCAGATACCGGGATAAGACGGCAACCGACGTGACGTTCATCACGATACAGTTAACGTCCGCCGGTAATCCGCCGGTGGGAACGCGCCGACCGGTACAAGCGGCAATCAGCACCTTTTCCGCGCCCTGCGGATAGCGGGCGGGCAAGGGCTTAACCGTTACGCGGTTTGCCGCGGTACTGACACTGGCGGCAATACGCGATAATTCTGCGATTGCCGCGGGTTTATTACGTTCCACCGCAATAATGACCTGCTTGACTCCCAAAAACTCCATCACGGTCTGCACGCCGGACACGATATCCCACGAGTTTTCCATACATTCGCGGTAGTCGGTCGTGATATACGGTTCACATTCCGCCGCGTTGATGATGATAGTGTCGATCTCATCCAGGTTCTTGGGATTGAGCTTGACGTGCATCGGGAAACCGGCACCGCCGAGGCCAACCAGGCCACAAGCCCGTACTGCCGCAATAAAATCGTCAAACGTATTGACGACCGGCGGCTTGACGCTGCTGTGCACGCGACCCTCGCCATCCGATTCGATGACCAGTGCCATGGTGGTGCGGCCGCCCTGCAGCAGAATCTCTTTGGTCCCGGTCACCGTACCCGACACGCCGCAATGGATCGGTGCAGAAATCGCCGCTTCACTGTCGGCAACAACTTGTCCCACCTCAACGGTATCCCCTACCTTCACGGTGGGAATACACGGCGCACCCAAATGCTGCAGCATCGGGATGATAACCGTTTTCGGTGCGGGCATCTGCACGGTTTCGCACTCAGCCGTGTATTTACGGTGCGGCGGATGCACACCGCCGCGCGTTTTGTGGATTAACGTGGAAATTGACACGTGATCTCATCCTTTCCGAAAAAGTGGGATGTTTTGCAAATAGGGATAGATAACATTGAGCACCAAGCCGGTAACAACACCGGCAGGAATAGCAAGTAACAATAATAGCGGGGCATAATAGGTCATAGCCGAGCCGAGCAACACATACGAAACTATCCATTGTCCCATATTGTGTGCAACCGCTCCCAAAACACCTAACCCGACGAAGCTGAGCTTGTCCCCCAAAAAGCGATGGATAAGCGCCATTACGATCAGCGACAAGATGCTGCCGACGGCGCTCATCAGGCAAGCAATCGGTCCGCGGAACAAGGCAAAGACAGTTTTTACCACGGTCACTCCCGCCGCGCAGGGCAACGACACACCGCACAGCGCGTACATCACGGTAACGTTGGCAAGCCCTAACTTTGCACCGGGAATCGGCAGCGGCGGCAACAGCCCTTCCAAGAACGACAACACAACCGTTAAGGCGGATAATACAGCGGCAAGCATCAGCCGCTCCGTATGCTTTCGGCTCATGCTGTCACCCCATCGATTTCCTGCGAGCCGCCAACAACGCGCACACTCACACCCGCCGGTACACACGCCGCTG
>JAFSGO010000131.1 GCA_017440765.1 Clostridia bacterium | reverse complement strand
CTGCACTGAATTTCGCAGTGATTTGATTATCACCGGTTTTTAATACTCTGCTTGCCATTTTACTCACCTCCGATCAAGCCGTTGATATAAATGTCGATGTCCCGCAGATACGAGCAGTCGAGCGTCACGCCGTCCGTATCGGTGAGCAGGGTCATGCTCGGCGACAGACTCGGCATCGTCAGCGTACCGTCGGCGTTTGGCGCGTAGGTTGTCGGCTCGATATATGGCATGTACGGTGTAGCGGTGTTAGCGACTTCCAATTGAACATTGAACGTATTAAAATGTGTTTTTGCGAGGGCAAGGGTAGGTGTTGCTGCGGCATAAATATGATAATAAAACTCTCTGTCAACTGTAAAAGTCACGTTGCTTAACTTAGCATCAACTACCGGGTAGTTAAATGTCGCCTCACCAATATCCGTAATTTTTTCTTCATTTTCGTCTACCGCCTCGTGATAAAGATAAATCCCGTTTATATATTCCCCAATCGGCTCTGCGTGCACAGTATACGTTCCGGCAGGCAAGCGAACACGATATCCGTAACGATTTTGTCTTTTAAGAAAAGTAAGGTTATCCGTATTGTTTTCTAACAGGTTTTTGCCATATCTTTTAACCGTTACAGACGAGAAATCCGTCACGGTATCACTTGACAGCTGCACCGCCACGCCGTGTTTTACCGGTGACACGTCGTTTACGGCAACGACCGCACCGCTCGCCGTGGCGTTCATGTACTTGCTGGACCTCAAGAGTGCGAGCTTGCCCGCATCGAACACCCGTTGCTCGTTTTCGGCAACTGCGAGGAGTTTGTCTGCAATACTCATACAGAAGAACCCCCGATCAAGGCGTTTTGAACGGCGAGGATACCGTCGAGAGCGGTTTCGACTTCGCCGATTTGTTGTTCAATGCCGTCCAGGTGCTCGGCGTTTGCGTTTATTCGTTCGTCGAAATGGTCACCGAAACCGTGCAACGGCAACTCTGCGTACGGCGTTACCCCATCCCCGATCTTAAAAGCAACCGCCGTTTTGGTTTCGTTCAACACCAACACCGGTTCTTTGGACTTAAGAGTCGGATTCACCGCTTCCAGTGCCGCCGCCGTATCACCGCGCAACTGATAGCGGGCTTTCGCTTTTACCGTATGTTTTGCCATATCGTTGTCCCTCACTTCCATCTGCCCTTGGCTTCCAAGCTCAACCGTATGGCGGTTTCATTTTCAACCGCCACGACCGTCACGGCAAACAATTCCCCTACTTCCTTAGCGGTAGTGTTTTTGTTCGTCACAAAGAAATTGCCGCTTTCATCGCTGACCGATACCAAAACGGCAGGGACGCCGACAAAGAACGATGCGGGAAACGAAACGCCTTCCAACTTGCCGTAATAATGCGTACTGCCCCACGATTGCGTCGATGTTACCGTTGAATTCAACACGCCCCAGCACTCCGCCAACCCGCTTTCCCATTTGCGGTACGTCCAGATGCCGTCCGTGCCTTGCTCGACCACGTGGTCCGCCGTTAAAAACTCGATCTCACCGTCGGCGGAACCGCCGTCGATGATCAGTTCCAGTTCGTCGATCACCGATACGTCGCCCGTATCGCCCTTGTCGCCTTTTTCGCCTTTAAGGTCGCCGTTTTGGAGCTTTTGCTCCACGGCTTTTAAGAAAAGCTGCGCTTCGTCCAGCGCTTCCTGCCACGCGGGGCGCAGATGCTCTAAAAGCGGCGCCCCGTCCTCGCAGTCGTTAAACGCCAAGTACGCGGGTGGAAAGTGAAACCGCACCGTCCCCGTGCCGTCCTCGGCATCTGCCACCGCGACGAGCCGCACGGTCGCGACCCCTGCCGCCGTCCACGCAGAGGGGACCTCGCACGACACCGTACCGTCCACGACGTCAAGCAGCGCGGTGGTATCGTACTCGCCGCACCCGTCGACGATCTCCAGGCGGTAGCGGCAGTCCTCAAACGGCACCGCAAAGCGCAAGAGCACCGCGTGATCGTCCCCGCTGTGACCCGCAAACTGCGGGGTGTCGGGTATCACGGCATCCGCCGTGACCGTAAAGTCGATGGTATGAAA
Organism: Clostridia bacterium; assembly: GCA_017440765.1. Taxonomy (GTDB): domain Bacteria; phylum Bacillota; class Clostridia; order Oscillospirales; family Acutalibacteraceae; genus RGIG3009. The sequence goes on along the minus strand of JAFSGO010000131.1, from coordinate 13,644 downwards.
AATCATTCGGGTCCCTCCTTACAGTGCCGCTTTGTCCAGCGTGAGTTTTTTCTCGGCGATCTTCGCCTTAAGCGTTTTATTCGCCGAAGCAGTGTGCTCGGCTTTCTTCGCCGCCGCCTGCTCGCGGGCGGCGATGAGCCGCTGTGACAGCGTGCTCAACACTTGTTGTTTCTTTTCCCGCGCCGCTCGCTCGGAAACGGTGCGTTTTCGCTCGATGCTCTCAGCCGCCGAATCCGCCGTGCCCGAGCGCGACAGTCCCAAATTGCTCAGCGTTTCCGCGATCTGTCGCCGTTCGATGAGTGCCGCCACCGCCGCACGGTCGTATGCCGCGTCGGCGGCGCTTTGCGCGTCTTTTTGCTGTGTTGCAATCTCGGCTTCGGTTTTGTTTAAATCGGCGTCCACCGCTTTATTATATGCAGCGATCGAAGCGCCCGTCGCATCGGTCTGCTGCTTCGTATAAGCGGCAAGCAACGCCGCCGCTTGTTCTTTGGTTAATTTCGTTGCCATCGTTATCTCCTTCCCGTGATCACGCGCCAGGTGATACTGCCGACCCGCAAATTTTCCGCCTCCAGACGCAGCGCAAAGCGGCGGCAGCGGGACACCGACGGTGTCAGCCGTATCCCGTCGCGCGCGGTACGATCAACGTCGGTGTACGTGCCCTGTTCCGTCACGTAAGCCGCGCTGACTTTACGGCTCGCCGCCGCATCCGCAAACACGCTTGTCAAGCGCTTGTATTCATCCGGTACGCCAAGGTCAAACTGCTTGGTACACAAGAGCCCCCGCACCGTCCTTGGGGTAAACGTATACGCGGCGTTCGACCATCTTGTCCCGCTGTGCGTGATAACGGTATCCGCTTCGCCCGCCTGCCGAAACCAGTACAGAACCTCCGTGCTCCCCACCGTATACGCGGCGGGGATACGCAGTCCTTCTCCCGCACGGCAAAGCGACTGTGGCTTGGCGCCCGTCTTTTCAAACGACCACCGCGTCCACCGCGGCGCGGCTTCGTCGGTGGCAACAAACAGTGTGTTATCCCATAGCAGCAGGTATTTGCCGTCGATCACCACTCCTGCCGACACGGCGGGAGTATGCTCCTTGAGAAGTGGGCGGATCGGCTCGGAAATGACCGTTACGGTGCGTTGGGAGAGTTGCCCGCTCGTACTCAGCGTGTACACCGTGCCGTCCGCGCACGCCCATACCAGTCGGTTGCCGAGGAGTGCGACCGTTTCGGGCAGGTCACACCCGATCTCGGTGTGGATGGGTGTGATGGGAAACACCGCCGTTGCGGTGGTATCCGTAACGGCACCGCTTTCCACGTCCTCCACGGTGACGGTATCACTGCGCACGTACTGCGCCGCATACAGAGAATGTTCCTTGAACAGCAACAGCCACTCGCCCTGCTTGCCGAACGCGGTGATCGGCTCGTCGGGATCACCGAGCGACGCGTATGCCGTGTCGGGGAAATACAGCGGATTGCCCGGCACACTCCACATTACGTAATGACCGCCGCCGAGAAAGAGGCGCGTACCGCCCGCTGCGGCGCTTCGGTCACCGCCGTACCAGGTGCCGCATCGCATATCCGAAACGCGCGGACCCGCCGTACCCGCGCGCTGTGCCGTGGCAGTCACGTCGTTTCGGATCCCCTCGCTTTCCATGGCGCAGGGCTGACCGTCTTTCACAAACCAAAAGCAATGTCCCGTGGTATCCAATTTCACCTGATACCCGCCTACCGTGTCGGACACGCCGCTGCCGTTCTCGACGGTCCAGGTGAGCGTCTTGTTCGCGCGTGTGAGCGTGACGGTCAAGGCACTTCCCTGACACAGCCGCGGCAGATAGTAGTAAATGCCCGTGCCGTTGGTGCTGTAGGTACAGCGAAACCAATCACTCAAGCGGTTGTACGGCTCCACGCGGATCCCCGTCAGCGCGGGCTCGGCACGGGAGGTAACCGGCGTGCCTCCGGTCATGTACAGCGGCACGTACGCCGCATTGTACAGCGACTTCCACACGTTTTTCCCCGCGTGCACGCCGAAAATATCACCGTTACTTAAGAACAACAGCGAGCTATATTCCGCAAACGCCTCGTCGTTACCGACCGATACGAAAAAGCCGCACAGTCCCCGCTGTCCGGTGATGCTGAAATACCCACCCGTGGGCACGCCGTTCGGATCAAACACCGTGACGTACACGTCGCCGCTCACGTCGGTGTCCACCGAGGCGAGTACCAGCAGATAGCCGTCGCGGTCGGTGAAAAACTGCGTGCGATCTCCCAGTGCGAGCTTACCGAAGTGCGCGGCATCGGTAACAAATCCCTCACGAGTGCGCAGCATGCCGTCTTTCCAGTGCATATCCCGGCAATCGGAAACCTGCGTATCGCCGATAAGCGTCGGATCGGTGCCGACGTTTAAGCCACCCGACAGTGCGGGAATCGTCGCCGTCACGCGGCTGTTTTTGGACATACGGGGGTGCTTCATACATCACACCCCCGCGGCAGGGTATCGGTGCACCGCTCGTAAGTTCGTCGCACCGCTACACGCTTTTGATCGTACAGCGCCGCAAACAACTGCTGGTTGTCGCCGTCGCCCTCGGCGGCGGCGAGCAGCATCGCCACACCGTACGGCAGCACGCCACGCGCCGTCTGCTCCGAAATCGGCACGTCCTGCCTGAGTGAGGTGAGCGGCGGTGCCATCGTGCCGCTTTCCGATAACGACAGATCGCAAAGCAGTTGGTTTAACACCGCCAAGCCGCGCTTATACAGTTCGCCGTTCTGCGCGCTGTCCAGATCGCCCAGTGTGTCGGTATACCCCAGCAATCGCATCGCCTGCCCGAAGACCTCTTTCCCCGTCATATGACGCCCCCCATTTCTCTAAGCAAACCATCCACGTCGGGCACAATGCCGCGCGGCAGGCGCCGTAAGTATTGCTCGGCGGTGATCACACCGCGATCAAACAGGTTATCCAGTGTCACGATGGATTGGCTCTCGCTCCACAGCGTCGCCGCACCGACGTCCACCTTCACGCGCAGCATCAGCTCGCGGTAACGCTCACCGTCAAACGGCAAATACCACGTGCCGAACTCGTCACGGACGGTCAGCGCACGGTTACCGTAGCCGGTGATCCAAAATTCCGCCCACAGCCGCGCGACCTGCTCGCAAAACGCATAAAACCGCGTTTGGATGGTCTGGATCGGCATCATTGCCACCTCGCGGACCGCCACGATCGCGGAGGTGTTTTCGGGTGTCACGTCGCCCAGCGACACGGCGTTTGCACCGCTTTGCGCGAGCGTGTTTTGAATCAGCGTCTCGATCTCTGCCGACAGTGCCGCCGAAAAATGAGGCGGATCCACGTAGGTCAGCGCACTGCGCACGTCGTCGCCGCTGCCGAACACGCGGATCACCTGTCCCGGGTCGTTGGTGACGGGCTGCTGTACCACGTCGCCGTTGACGACTAAGGTAGGCAGTCCTTGCATCATCATCGACCACACCGACGCCGTCAGCATGCGGTTGATGGCGATCTGATTGGGAATGAGATGCGTGATCTCGCTTTGCCCGTACACACAGTCGGGTAACGTGTCCCAACGGAACAAGCACAGCGGATACAAGCGCACGCCCATCTCCCACTTGGGACGGACGGTGACGCCGCGACACACCTGCACACCGTACAAATGCGGCTCGCCGTTTTCATCGTATTGCTTGTAGAATTTCGTCAGCAAGATCGCCTTGCCCTCGCCCTCCGGCTCACCCGCGGGGGTGAATTCGTCGCGGTCGGGACGAACGGACGCGATCTCGTCTTTAGAACGGCCGTAGCGTTTTGCCATGCGGCGCAGCTCGTCCACCGTGCGGCGCTGTGCGATGACGATAAACGGCTGTTCCTGGATATTCTCCACGGTAGGATCGCCGAAATACACGTTTTCAACGTCCAACACCTCGCACGCAATATCCCCCGTGATCGGCACGGTACGCCCCTCGTCGGCATACTGACCGGTGCGGATGCGCTCGTCCCAGTAGGTGTATAAAATACCGGTGCCGGTGGTATACGCTTGGCGCAACACGGCGGCACGCAGTTCTTCAAATCCCACGCGCTCGGCGGTCACTTCAAAATAGTGAGAAAGCGCGTTGGTGACGAGCCCGATCTCCTCCTCAAAGGGGAGTATCGGCCGTTCGCCGGCGGCGATGAGCCCTTTGTTGCGATAGGTGCGCTCCCGCAACGCGGCAGTATCCGCCACACCGTCGGCGGAAAAGCTCACCGCCACGGGATTTCCGCCCACCGCCGCCATTTTATAATCGCCGATACGGCGAATGACGTTGTGACGCACCAGCGGTCGCTCCCCGCCGCAGCGTGCGCCGTGCCATTGATCGCCGCTAAAAAAGCGGCGGTTGATCTCGTTTTGTCGGTACAGCCCCTTTTCGCCGATACCGCTCTTGTAGCTGACCCCCGCGCGGTATTCCGAAAACACCTGCTCGGGATCGTCCCATCTGCGTTGTGTCATCATACACACGCACTCTCCTTTTTACATCAGTAGGCCCCCTCCCTCGAGGGGAGGGGGCACTCAGTGAAACGGTGATAACTGCCGCTTAGTATACGTATGCGTAAACCGAATCTGCCGCCGAGTTTTTCACGATCAGATCGTAATAGGTGCGGTAGTCGAACTTATACGCATCTGCCGCCTGGTTCTGGGACGGATCAAAGGTGCGCACGCGCTCGGTCTTTTTAACCAAGCTCGCCGCCTTTTTCGGCAGAATAAGCAGACCGATGGACTGCGCGTTCTCGGCGGGAGCAAAACCGCCGGCGGTCTCGTCGTGGATGATCTCGCCGTTTTCGTCCTTGGTGATGGTGGCGCCGTCGTTAAAAACGTAAGCGCTCTTCATGCGGTTATCCGCAACCGGGAACAGCGGGATACCGTTGATGGATTTGACCTCGTAATACACGTCGCCCTTCTTGAATTCGGTCACGCTGATATGACGGGACAGTTCGGGCGAGTTCTGGATCGCCGCCCACACGGTGGGGTTAACGAAGCAAACGAGCGGCTCGTCGAAGCCGACTTCGTTTTGCACCGCGGCACACGCCTCGTTGAACATCTTGAACGCCTCGGTAGCGGGCGTACCGGACACGGTGTGACCTTTGGTGACCGCCAAACCTGCCAATTTGGACAAGCAGTACGCGTCGACCTCGGGCACCACGCGGGTGCGCACGAATTCGCCGAGCACCTGACCGGCGAGGTTGGCAATGCCGGTCTCGTCCTCATCCTCGCGGTCGAGCTGGAACGAGCGAGCGCGGTCCATTCTCAGCGTATACGGCTGATTGCTGACCGTCACCGTGCCCTTAATAAAACCGGTATCGCGGTCGTAATCACCCAGCCCCGACAGCTCCATTTCGGGGAGCAACACCGTTTTAGCGCCCACGAACTTGGAGCGCAAAACGTTGTCGGTAAAGAAACCGGTAACGGGACCCTGCACGAACAATTTGTCGAGCTCGCCCGTCAGTTTTTCACAAAATTCCAAAGTATTGATAGCCATTTTTGTTTCTCCTTTTCTCGTTTCGATTTGTTTTTTCCACGCGCCTTGCGGCGGAGATCCTTAATCGACCTCGCCGCCCCCACCTTTTCACTTCCTCGTTCTTATCCTGTCCGCTCTACCTAAAGTAGAGCGAGCAAATATGGGTGTGCGCGGGGTGAAAAGAGGGTTACCGCCCCCGCCTTTTACGCACCCCGTTCTTATTGTGTCCGCTCTACCAAAAGTAGAGCACGCAAATATGGGTGCGTTGGGGGTAAAAAGTCGCCGCTCTTATCCTCTGACGCCTTGCAGCATCGCCTGTACGGCGGGGTCGGGTGTGGGAGCGAGTTCCGTGCGTTGCGCACCTGCCGACGCCGCACCCGCTTTGCGGGCGGCATCGGTTGCCGCCCCCACGCGCATCCGTTCACGGTGTTCGTGGCGCAAGTACGCATCCAGTAACGAAATGCCCTCGTCCAGTGCCGTTTTGATCACCGATTCGGGCAGTGCGTCAAAGCCGGAAACGTCGGGACATTCCTCGCGCAGTCGACAAAAGTCGTCAGCCAGACGCTCCTCGTCGCTGATGGTGGGAACATCCTCACCGCACAGCGCATCCACGAGCTCGCGTACGCCGAGTCCGTTTCGCTGTGCCACTGTTTTAAGCTTGTCGAGCATCGGTTCTACGGTATCGAACTTCATGCCCTTTTGTGCGTAGGCGGTCGCTTCCTCCAAGGTCAGTTGGTAGTCCTGCTTGTTGAATTTGACCGGCAGGCAAAACGCGGGTTCCTGCAAGCCGTCCGACGGCTCAGTTGCTCCCGCGTCGGATAACGTACTCTCGTTTTCGAGGGTAACGTTCGCCGTGTCGCCCGTATCTTCAAGCGGTGTGGTAGCCGCCGTGAGATCTGTGTTACTCATCGCTTATCGTTGCTCCTCTCCGTCATAACTCAAAAAATTCTCGTATTCGCGGCGGAGCTGTTCTTGTTCCTCACTCGCTTTTCGCCGTTCTTTCGGTTTACACGACGGATATTCTCTGATCAAGATCACCGTCACAATTCCAAGTACAAAACCAATCACTGCTTGCATTTTTCTTTCGCTTCCTTTCATTTCGATTTGCGTGTGCGACGCTCGCGTGAACAGGTCCACCCTGCGGTGGACCGCTTCTTCCGCTCTCTGCCCCGCACAAACCAAAGCCAAGACCGTAGGGGCGATTATCAATCGCCCGCCCCCAAAACCTCCCTTTAGGCAAGCGAGGTGTCTGTGGCAAAGCCACAGACGGAGGGATTGTTCAAATCCGTCGCCGTCAGGCGACCCCTTCATTCTTCATCATTCATTCTTCATTTTTCATAGCGGTGACGGTGTCACCGCTATATCCACCCACGCTTCAGTTCTCCCGCCAACACCGCGCCCTCGGTCACCCGCTCGGGGGTGGGCGGTGCGGGGCGGAAATGCGTGATATCCTCCATCGCATAACGCAGGGCGTCCATCAAATGATCTTCCCCGCCGCGCGGGCGGTTGATAATGCCCGCCGCGGTCTTTTCCCACGCGTAAGAGGATAATTCCTTGATCGTTTCCCGACAGTTCGGATGCACCAGTATCCGATATTCCTGCAACCGCGCGATCCCGTGTAACAACGACCCTGCTCCCTTGTCGGCAGGCGTGATACGGTAAATGCCCGCGCGCCTAAGTTCCTCGTTGGATTTCGGTTCTGCCGAATCGGCGCGGATGCGCTCGCCGTCGTATCCCATTTTGCAAAGTCGCTCGGCAATATCGCTGTTAAGAAGACCGCGGCATTTAAACTCGTCAAACACGTATAACACCCGATCAAGGGGGTTGACCGCCGCCGCGATAAACGCGGTAGGATCGTTGGAATAGCCGTAGTCGAGTCCATATACCCGCCGATATTTCCACGCTTCCGGTAAGCGATCAATCGTAAACTCGGCGACCGCCCAGTTGTCGTAGATGAGCCCGTCCGCAATGCCCCATTCGCCTCTGCCCGCCACCGCAAAACGGCGCGGGTTATCCCGCTTCATGCGGTCAAACACGGCGCGGTCGGCATCGTCTAAAAATTCGTTACACCGATAATCGGTGGTAAAGGTCGAAACGTTCTCCGCCGTCTTGTCAAAAAACCGCGCTTTGAGCCAATGATGCTCACTCCACGGGTTAAAAGTCAGCGTCGTCTGCTTGAATAACGGCGGCGGGACCTCACCGCGCGGCACCGATAAGTCGAACGTATCAAACGCTTCCTCGCTTTCGATCTCGAACGCTTCCTCCACCCACACCCAGCACAGATAGCCGTGCGTTACGGTGGTGGAGGCGATCTTGTACACGTCGTCAAACCCGCGGAACAGTATTTTCTGTCCCGTCGGCAGATAGGTCATCTCCATGGGACTGAGCGTTGCTTTCCATAAATGCGATACCCCGAGCCGTGCCGCCGCCCATTGTAATTGCGCAAACGTACTGCTGCGGTGCGTGTCCATGATGCGGCGGATAACGAGGAGGTTCGCCTCCTTGTACCGCATGAGCCGTATGAGAAAATTCAGCGCCGTGGTGGTGGATTTTTTGGAGGCCTTTCCGCCTTTGAGCACCCGATACCGCGACCGACAGCGCCAAAATTTGCCGTATCCGCCGCCCACGACGGCACGCAGATCCACCGTCATTCGATCCGCTCCTCGCCGACAAACCGCACCGGCTCCTCCGTGTGAGTCGCACGCGCCTCGCCTTTGTCGGCAAACCCCGCGCGGTTGCGCAGATAAAACATCCACAACCCGTGACTTTTCGGGTCGGCGGCGAGCGCGTGGCTGATGACCGAGGCGGTACATTCCTGCAGCGCCGCTTTGAGGATACGCGCCGTCTCCCCTTTTCCCGAGGCATACAAAACCACCGTTTCATACGGAATGTTCAGCGCCGCCGCCAGTGCGTCTGCGTGAAACGGTGACCCCTCCGCTTGACAGCGCTGCCGACACGCGTCGATCGTCGCTTTAATGTCGGATATCGTCCCCAGCTGTTTCACGCACGCAGTCACCTCCCCCAAATTTCACCGCACCTGCGGTGAGCATTTCGCCTTGTTCGTGCCGCCCCATTCGATTGGTACAAGCCCGCCGAAAGTCACCTTTCCTCAAGTTCGCCGTAGTATAGCACACAAGGAGGAGTCACCTTCAAGTCGCGCCGCGAAATTATTTTTTGGGCTGTTTTGCCAGTATTTCCAACGCCTTGTTGTGTTCTCTGAGGAGGTATTGCTTGGTCTTCCCAAGGTAACCCACGATCTCTCGCCAGGTGTTCCCCTGCACGTAACGCAGGCGTAACACCCGCCGTTGTAAAGGGGTAATTGCCACGTGCTGCAGCCGCACGATATTCTGCAGCTGATGCGTTGCGAGCGCCTTGCGAAGCCGCCCGCGCTCATCAAACAATTCCGTCACGATCGGCAACTCACCGTCGGTGATCCCGCATAACCGTTCTTCTTCAAAATCGAGCAAGTCCCGCCATTCCGCTTCCACCGCTTCCAGCTCCCGCTTATCCGCCACCACCGCCTGCATCTGCGTTTTTAATTCCTGTGCCTTTTCACTTAACCCCATTGTTTACCTCTCCTTTTTTCGTTTTGATCCGTCCCTGCTACGCCCTTGTCGGAAGGGGGCGAAAGTCTCGCCCCCGCATCTTTTAACGATTCCCCGCCTTAACAACGCTCCCTTTTTCACACCGCTCCTTTATCGGTCTGCTCTACCCAAAGTAGAGCGCGAAGGCATAGGTATTCGGCTTAAAAACGTGCGTGCCTCCTTTTTTTAATCCCGTCGCACCCCGCGCGACAGTTTCATTCTTCATTTTTCTCCGCATCTTCGCCGCACCTATCACACACCGTCGCGCCCTCCTCATACAACGCCGTACCGCACGCCTCGCAAAACCCCGTTACCCACGGATCTTCTTTTGGATCGTACGCAGGACAGTTTACGGGGCAAAACAACTGCCCGCACAACGTACACATATCGTTGTCGCCTCCCGTTGACAGCGTGTTAAAACGCTGTGGAATGTTGAAAACTTTCAGCGCGTTGGGATACGGATGAAAGAAAGGATTTGGATAAGGATACGGATTAGGATACGGATTATAGCCGACAACTCGCCGTCAATCGTCCGCCGCTTGTCCGTCTGCTTGCGGGTACGGGGCGGGAAACCGACTGCGTTTGTTGCGCACGCGCTGATGCTTTTCCCACGTGAGCAACTGTAAATACGGCTGCCCCTCCGCTTCGTATAACAAAAGCAGCCCCGCCTCGGCGAGCGCTTCCACCGCCTTTTCGACCGTGCCGCTCTCGATATCTTCCCTGAGCGGAAACAGCCGCGCCCTCAGCAACGACGGCCGTGCATCCATGCGCCCGTAATCGTCGCATTGCACGATGAGCCGATAAAAACACACCTCCTCAAACCAACTTAAGGACTCGATCGTTGCACTCGTGCACACGCTTTCCTTCAAAATTCGGTTAGACAAATCCCCACTCTCCCCCCTTTTTCATATCTACCTAAAGTAGAGTCTACCGCCAAAAAACGAGGCGACTCGACACGGTCGCCTTGAGGTTACCTCTATTATACTCTACTTTTGGTAGAATGTCAAGATAAAAGTAGAATTTTCTTGCGTTTTTCTACTTTTGGTGTATAATAAAAGTAGAATAGAAAACGGGGTGTAAAGGCATCTCTGTATAAACTAAAATTGTCCCAAAGGCGAGGTAGCCATTTGAAGTTACGGGGGTGCGTATTGCCCCCCTCACACAAACTAATTTTCTCCCAAAGGCGAGGCAGAAAGTGAAAGAAGCGGCGAGCCGCAGGGCGAGCCCGTTTCTAAATACGTGGTAGAGAAAGGGCGAAATAAAAGTATGACGATTGGGGAAAACATTCGGCGATTGCGTGAACTGCACGAGTTAACGCAACGGGAACTCGGTGCCATCGCGGGCGTCAGCGACAAGGCGGTGTCCACGTGGGAAAACGGCTCCAAGATGCCGCGCATGACGGCGATCAAACGCATGGCCGCCTATTTCGGGATCCCGGCAGGCGATCTGTTAGAAGAAGAAAAACCCGCTGCCGCGACCGCGCCCACACCGTTTGCGAGTGCGCTGTCCACCCTTTGCCTTTCGTGGGGCCGCACACCGGAACAGTTGGCGGGTGACTTAAAGATGTCGTTGCACCGTTTTCAGCAGTTGTCGGCAGGCGTTGCCCCCACCGAGGAGGAAGCCGCGCTGATCACCTCGTATTTTCGTACCCCGCGCACCGTCTTGAAGGACGGCACCTCTCCACAGATCTCCGACGTATCCAACGTACGCCCGATCCACCTGTTCCCCTCTGCGCGGCGCATCCCGGTACTCGGCCGCGTCCCCGCCGGTGTGCCGATCGAAGCGATAACCGACGTGATCGAAGAGATCGATCTGTCGGGTCACTCCGTGCAGGACGGCTACGACTATTTCGGCTTACTCGTCACGGGCGACAGCATGTTCCCCGAATATTTGGACGGCGACATCGTCATCCTGCGCATGCAGCAAACGGCACAGACCGGTGACGACGTGGTCGCGTATATCGGCAACTCGGACGCCACGCTCAAACGGCTGACGGTTACCGAAAACGGCATTCAACTGCGCCCGCTCAACCCCGCGTACGAGACCCGCTCGTTTTCGAACGAGGAGATCCGCACCCTGCCGGTCACCATCGCGGGTATCGTGATCGAGCAACGCCGCACGAGGAGACACGGATGAGAGAGACCACACTGTGTTACTTAGAGCAGGACGAAAAATACCTGCTTTTATACCGTAACGTCAAGAAAAACGATCCCAACGCGGGCAAATGGATCGGTCTTGGCGGTAAGCTGGAAGCGGGCGAAACTCCCGCCGACTGCGTCTGCCGCGAGGTATTGGAGGAAACGGGTCTGACAATCACCGACTACGCCTACCGCGGCATCGTGGATTTTGATTCTGATTGCGACGGCACCGAACGCATGCACCTGTTCACCGCCACCGCGTGGGAAGGTACCCTGCACCCGTGCGACGAGGGCGACCTGCGCTGGATTCTCAAAACCGACCTTGACCGTTACCCGATGTGGGAGGGTGACACCGCATTTTTGCGTGCGCTCGAACGCGGTGATGCGTTCTTTCACCTTACCCTCACCTACCGCGGCGGTCACTTAACGGATGCTGCTTTCCAATAAAAAAACGGACGGTTTTCGCCGTCCTTTCTTTTTTCTCTTGACAAGAACATATGTTCTGTTGTATAGTGGTATGCAGGAGATGATACTATGAAAATCGCCGTTGTCGGCTCGCGCAGTATTACGAATATTCCGCTGGCAAACGTCATTCCTCCGCAATGCACCGAGATCGTCTCGGGCGGTGCGAGGGGTGTGGATACCTGCGCGCGCATTTACGCCCAGGTGCACGGGCTCAAATTAACCGAATTTTACCCCGATTACGACCGCTACGGGCGCTCTGCGCCACTTAAGCGAAACGACCTGATCGTGGCGCACGCAGATATGGTGCTCGCGTTTTGGGACGGGGAATCCCGCGGTACGCTGTACACCCTGCGACAATGTAAAATACAAGGAAAACCCCACCGTCTGTTTCGGTTGGTAAAATAAAAAAGATCCTCTCCTCAAGGAGAGGCCTTTTTTATTCCCCGAAATACGCATCCAGTACACGTCTGGCGACAGCGGATGCGGCGGCAGAGGTGCCGTTTTCCATCACCACGGCGAGCGCCACCTGCGGGTCATCGGCGGGCGCGTAGGCAATAAACACCCCGTGATCCGATCGGGTAGAGCCGTTTTGCGCGGTCCCTGTTTTGGCGGCGAGGGTATACGGTACGTCTTTGAACGCTGTGTACGCCGTGCCGCCCTTTTTTACCACTTGTTCCATGCCGCGGCGCACGGTGTCTCTCGCGTCCTCACTCATGGAAACGGTGCTAAGAATTTCCGGCTCGTATACACGGTACGCCGTGCCGTCGTGCCGTAACAACCTCTGCACCAAATGCGTGCGGTACCGCACACCGCCGTTGGCGAGCGTCATGGCATACGACGCGAGTTGGATGGGGGTAAACCGTTCGTCCATCTGCCCGATAGCGCATTGGCAGGTATCCCCCGCCACCCATGCGCCGTTTTTGGTTTCGGGAGATGCCAACACCCCGCGCGCCTCCCCCACTTCGATGCCGCTTTTTTGCCCCAACCCGAACGCGGCGGCATAGCGGTTGAGCGTATCAATGCCGAGTAAGCGCCCGAGTTCCATAAAATACACGTTACACGATTTTTGAAGTGCCGTCACGGTGTCCACCGCACCGTGACGGCCCATGCATTTCGGCGCGAAACCCACCGCTTCGTAGTAGCGGTACACGCCGTCGCAGGTACACTCTGCCGTAAGGTTTTCGCTCAGTCCCGCGATCGCCACCGCCGGCTTGATCACCGACCCGCACGGATACGTGCCGTATAACGCACGGTTAAACAGCGGTTGTCGCTCATCGTTTGCAAGCGCCGTATACTGCTCGGAATAGGTGGATAGATCGTAGGTGGGGCAGGAAGCGCACACGAGCACCCCGCCGTTTTGCACGTCTAAGAGTACCACCGAGCCGCTTTTCACGTCCTGTCCGGACAGCGGCTCGGTGTTTTTCTTGAGCGCCTCCATCGTATCCGTGATCGCCGCTTGTGCCGTGCGTTGCAGCGTGCTGTCAAGGGTCAGTTCCACACTTGACCCTGCCACCGCCGCGCGGGAGTACACGCTGCCGTCCTCGTACGTGATCCGCACGCCGTCCTCGCCGCGCAGTTCGTCCTCGAACGCCGCCTCAATACCGCTTTTGCCGACACGGTCGGTCAGGTGATACCCTTTTGCTTTCAGCGTTTCATATTCCTCGGCATACACCGGCCCCACCGTGCCGAGCAGATGCGAAGCCACGTCCCCCGCCTCGTATGTTCGAATCGGCACGAGCGCGGTTTTGAGCCCCGCATACGCGCTTGGATTTTCACGCAGGATCGCCGCCGTTTTTTCGGAAACGTCCTCACACAGCACGTCCCCGCGCGCCGCCACGGTTTCACCGAGCGGCGTGAGCAACGCGACCGCTTGTTCACGGGAAATGCCGTTTGCCGTCACGCGGATCGCCACGCGATCTCCCGATAACCGTACGCCGTTTCGGTCAAGAATATCCCCGCGCGCGGCAGG
>JAFSGO010000130.1 GCA_017440765.1 Clostridia bacterium | reverse complement strand
TTTAAACAGCGTGCAAAGGCACAGCCAACTGCCAAGTAATCGTTTGATGCAGGGGATGGGTTTGAACAGCTCTTTAAGCACTGCGAGACCTCCCTTCTTAAAAATTCCGCGTATGTTATCAACCGTTCGTTGCGGCGGTGTTGGTAGTGGTTGTCGCGGTATTGGAAGCGTCGGTTGTCGTATCCGAATCCGAAGAGTCCTCTATGATATTCGTCAAGGCCACTAACTTCCAATCGTCTTCTACCTGCACAAACATGAGACGGCAATTAAACGGCGTACCGTCGATTGGACCTTTGCCCACGTAATATTTGGGCTGAAAGCTTACTTCGCAAGCAAAATCGGAACTTGTAAATTGCGAATATGCCGAAATTTTTACGTCTGAAAACTCATAGGAATAATGTCCCGTGAACCACTGATTGTCAAAGCGACGGATGGTTTGATAGAGGTCACTGTCTTTGTGAATAAGCTTCAGCAATTCGTTCTTTTCGGCATCGCGTGCCACGAATTTTGCGTACAAGAACGCGGCGTCTTGTGCAAGTTCTTCACGCTCGGTGCGGAGTGTTTCCGCTACGGGTTGATAGACTTCGTACACGTAGTCGCTTGTCTGTGCAACCTGGCAGACGTCACCGCTCAGTGCCAGTGCTTCAACAGTGGGAGGATTCAAAAGGTTCTCCAGGGTATACTCGTAAACAAGGGGCAGGTCGTCGGTTTTACTCATACCGCTCCACACGGTTTCGTGTGCCGGCTTGTTGGTTAAGTTGAGAAGGGAGACGTCCACGCCGTTGACCGAGATACGCGTGTTGTCGGCGGCAATAATGGAAACGGGCGGCAAATAGTGTATTTCCGTCACGTAATTCCACGTGGTGTCACCCCACTCGGGGTTTTTGATAAGCGTGAGACTGCTTACACGCTTATTATCAACGTAAATGGTATAATCTTTCCGTTCGTCCGTTGAGGTGACTTTTTCCCGCACGGAAAGAGTTGAAAGATCCCCGTCGTACAAGCGGTCGAGATACTTAAAAAATTCTTCTTTCGTGTTCAAAACAGTTTCTTCAAAGTCCGAAGCGGCATAGATAGCTTCATAATCGCCATCCTGTATCCACTGCAGATAATTTGCCAATGCAGCGCTCGGCGTTTTGGCCTCGTATGCTTGCAAGTGGTTGTAGAAAAACCACAAAGCAACTGTGATGAGCACTATCAGCACCGCAAAATAAATGCTCAATATTTTTAAGAATTTCCGTTTTTTGGGGGGCGGGACAGCGTCGGATTCGGGATATACCGGTACTTCTATTATCGTATCTTCCGCCTGAACGGTTGCAGGATTCTCTTGAAAGATCGTGTTTTCAGTCATAGAGGACTCCTCCTATCAAACCACAATGAGAGCGCTGGGCAGATTGCGCAATCCGCCGAAGGCATAGCGATTGTTAATGATCTCACCTTTGTAAAGCATGGCGGTAGAGGTGCCGCCGTCAAGGTTAGCGGCATTGATAGCGCCGTGCTCCATCATGACCTCAATACAGTCCTTATAGGTGGCACCGATGCTTTGCGGTTGCCGCCCGTCAATGACGAGGATCAGCACCGCGCCGTCAGCCCGTTGTCCAACCACGGTGCGTGGGTTAATACCACCGCTTATACCTGCAATCTCCGCGGGAGTACCGTTAATGATAAAAGCGGGACCAAAGCTGACCGCATCGCGCATATTTTGCTGCAACGCTTTTTTAGCCGACATTCTTCCCACGACTAAGCGATTGTTGTTATCAAAGCCAACAACGGAGGAGACGTCTGACTCGGCACCGTATACCAATTCACCGTCGCGGATGACGATGCCGGTCGGCAGACCGCCGGTCCCTTTACCGCCCTCATCCCAAAATCCGCCGCCGTTTACAGCAGCGATCGCGTTGTTTTCTTCGGCAAATTTGGAGATGCTTTTTCCGTTAACGGTTTCGCCAAACGTATCCAGAGAAGCAAATCTCACGCGTGACGGATCATGAACGATCATCATTTTGCCGGAATAGGTGGCGCCGGTGATATTCAGTACTTCAATCGTTTGGGGATCGATATTTTCTTCTTTTTCGGTAAAGTCGGTCGTCGTATCCGTGCTTTCGTCGGTTTCGATAACGGTGTTTCCCGATGCGATCTCCTCAACTTCCTCTGTGGAAAGGAAAAGGGAGGGCACGAATTTCAAGGCGCTGGTTTCCAAAAGACTGTTGACAAACAAATCGCGAGCCGTTGGGGAGGGGCCTTTGAACAGTACCCAGCAGATACCCACCACGGCAATCAACAGCGCGAGCAGTGTCGTCCCGAGAACCGCAAAAAAACGGCCGATAAATCGTCCGAAAGCGGCACCTTTTGAATTGCGTTGCATGATATACATCACCCGTTCACTTGAAATACTATACAAAGACTATAATACTATATATATCGACGCCTTGTCAATCGTTTCGTGCTTTACATAAGTGCTTCGCGATGGTATACTGAATATGTTATTCAGCGAAAGAGGGGAGGCGGTGTCTGTGCAACTTCCGCCGTATGTTTGCGAAACGCTGTTCACATTGGAAAGCGCCGGCTTTGAGGCGTATGTTGTCGGCGGTTGTGTGCGTGATTGCCTTCTCGGTTTAGAACCGCATGATTTTGATCTGTGTACAAATGCGTTACCCGAGCAGATTTCAGCGGTTTTCTCTACCAAAACGGTGATCCCAACAGGTATTCAGCACGGAACGATAACGATTCTTGTGGAAGGCACTCCGTTGGAGATCACGACATATCGTACCGAAAGCGGTTATCACGATCATCGTCATCCCGATACGGTGCAGTTTGTCAGCACGATCGAACAAGATCTCAGCCGTCGAGATTTTACGGTCAATGCCATGGCGTACCATCCGATACGCGGCATCGTTGATCCGTTCGGAGGGGCTGTCGATATCGAAAAGCGGTTACTGCGTGCTGTCGGTGATCCGAAACAGCGTTTTGAGGAAGATGCCTTGCGGATACTACGCGCGTTGAGGTTTGCCTCGGTATATGGTTTAGAGGTTGAGGAGAAAACAAAGCAAGGGTTGCTTGCTTGTGCGCCGCTCTTAACGGGCATTGCCGCCGAACGCGCGCAAGCGGAACTTAAACGTATGCTCGCAGGTGAACATATCAACAAGGTGATTTGTGATCTTTATCCCGTTTTATTCCCGATTCTGCCGGAACTAAAAGCTACGCAAGGGGTGGAGCAACACAGCCGCTACCACCATTTGGACGTTCTTATGCACATACTGACGGCGGTGGCATCTGCCGAACCGGATATGACCGTGCGTTTAGCGGCTTTGTTGCACGATATCGGAAAGCCGCTTTGCTTTTCGCTTGACGATCAGGGGAACGGCCATTTTTACGGTCATGCCGCGATCGGTGAGCGCATGGCTCGGGACATCCTGTGCCGCCTGCGTTTCGATAACAAAACCATAGATGACGTATGCTTGCTGATTCGCTACCACGATACGACGATCGAACGCACCGATAAAGCGGTTCGTCGTTGGCTGAATCGCTTGGGCGTACCGCTGTTACGTCAGTTGTTGGCACTCAAACGGGCGGATACGATGGCGCACGCTGTCGAGTTAATGGACGCGCGCTTAAAAGAAATTGACGATATTAACGAGCGGATCGATCGTCTGCTTGCAGAAGAGGCGTGCTTCTCTCTAAAAGATTTAGCGGTGAACGGCAACGACCTTTTAAACCTTGGAATTCCAAAGGGGAAAGCGGTTGGTAAGTGTCTTCGCTGGCTTTTGGATGAGGTCATGGAGCAACATTTGGAGAATGACACTGCGGTTTTATTGGAAGTAGCCCGAAAAAGACTTGATTATTTTGCGAAAAAACGATAAAATATAGGGTAATGTTTTTAACGGAGGGTACCTTTGTGGCACAGTTTACGAAAGAGATAGAAAAACGGCGCACGTTTGCGATCATTTCGCACCCCGATGCGGGTAAAACCACGTTAACCGAAAAGTTCTTGCTGTACGGTGGCGCGATCGCGTCTGCCGGTATGGTCAAGGGTAAAAAATCGATGAAGCATGCGGTTTCCGACTGGATGGAAATCGAAAAGCAGCGTGGTATTTCGGTAACCTCCTCCGTGTTGCAGTTTGAATATGACGGCTACTGTATCAACATTTTGGACACCCCCGGTCACCAGGATTTCTCGGAGGATACCTATCGTACGTTGATGGCGGCAGACTCCGCGGTGATGGTGATCGACGCTTCAAAAGGTGTGGAAAAGCAGACCATCAAGCTGTTCAAAGTCTGCATGATGCGGGATATTCCGGTGTTCACCTTTATCAACAAAATGGACCGTGAAGCGCGCGATCCGTATGATCTGATGGCGGATATCGAAAGTGTTCTCGGTATCAAAACCTACCCCGTCAACTGGCCGATCGGCTCCGGTAAGGAGTTTAAAGGTGTTTACGAACGCGAAAAAGAGCGGGTACTTTCTTTCACTTATAACGGCATTGGCCACGAAGCGGATGAAAAGGTAACCGCGATGGACGATCCGGCGCTTAAAGACATGCTGGGGGATACGCTCTACCAAACGCTGATGGACGATCGTGAGTTGTTGGACGGCGCAGGGGATGAGTTTGATCTGGAGGCGGTTCGTCACGGCAAACTGTCGCCGGTGTTCTTCGGTTCGGCTCTGACGAACTTCGGTGTAGAGCCGTTTTTGGAAAACTTCTTAAAAATGACGACTTCGCCCCTGCCGCGTTCCTCTTCACAAGGAGAGATCGATCCGTTTAACGATGACTTTTCCGCCTTTGTTTTCAAAATCCAGGCGAACATGAATAAGGCACACCGCGACCGTATTGCTTTTATGCGTATCTGCTCGGGCAGATTCGAAAAAGGGCAGGAGGTCAATCACGTGCAGGGCGGACGCAAGATCAAACTGTCGCAACC
>JAFSGO010000129.1 GCA_017440765.1 Clostridia bacterium | reverse complement strand
GGAAAGATGGCCTTTTTGCAGGTGCAGCAAGCCCTGTCAGCCATGAACGTGACGGTCACCGTACCGTGTGATGAAGCATTCCCTCCACGGGATATGCATGAGCTACTTGAAAATTGCGACGTCGCCATCGCGATCGGCGGCGACGGCACCATTATCCATACGGCGAAAAGTGCCGCCGCGTTCGGCAAACCGGTGCTTGGCATCAACAGCGGTCGGCTTGGCTTTACGGCGGGTTTGGAACTGTCGGAACTGTCGGAACTGAATCGTCTTATCAGCGGTGATTACGATATTGAGGAACGAATGCTCTTAGATATCCTTGTGGACGGCGAAAACGGTGCCGAGCAATACAGTGCGCTGAACGAGGCGGTGATTTCCCGCGGCGCCTTGTCCCGTATGATCGAGGTTCGTGTGAAAAACGGTGAGAAACCGCTCTCCACGTATCAAGCAGACGGCGTCATCGTTGCGACCCCAACGGGCTCCACCGCGTATTCACTGTCGGCGGGCGGGCCCATCGTGGACACCGCCTTGCGGTGCTTGTTGTTAACACCCGTTTGTCCGCACTCCTTACATAGCCGCCCGTATATTTTCGATCAAGATGCCGTGCTGACACTCACCCCCGAACGGTCGGAATCGTCGGTATTTGTGACGGTGGACGGTGAGGCGGCTATCCGCATTGCGGAGGGAGGCGGAGTGCGCGTATCGCGCTCCGATACCTGCGCAAAGCTTATTAAACTCAAGCAAAAGTCCTTTTATCAGGTTTTAGATGATAAACTGACGAATAGAAAGGGTTAAACGATATGAAAGTTAAACGCCAAGCAAAGATCTTGGAGATCATACAAGCCCGCAGCATCGAAACGCAGGATGAGTTGATTCGCGCGTTGGAGGAGAGCGGTTATAACGCTACCCAGGCAACGGTCTCGCGTGACATCAAAGAACTTCGTTTGATCAAGATTCTGAACGGTGACGGCAAGTATTGCTATTCCGTGATGAAGGCAGGCGGCGAACAGGTGGCAACTAAGTTTATGTCCATCTTCCAGGATGCCGTCAGCAGTATTGATTTTGCCGGCAATTTGGTGGTCGTCAAATGTATGTCCGGTATGGCACAGGCGGCGTGCGCGGCTATGGATTCTCTGCAATGGGAATCGGTCGTCGGTACGCTTGCCGGCGAGGATACCTTTGTTTGCATCACCCGCACGCCCGAGAGCGCGGTAGAACTGGTGGAAGAACTTAAAAAATTGCAACGCGGCTGATTATTGTGTACTTAATGCAGAGTGAGAGGTGACACACCATGCTGGATTGCTTGCACATCGAGAATATTGCCGTTATTGAGCGGGCAGACATTCGGTTTACCGCGGGCTTTACAGCCCTGACAGGTGAAACGGGTGCGGGTAAATCCATCATTATTGATGCGATCAATGCCGTGTTGGGCGAACGCACTCGTCGTGATTTGGTGCGTACCGGCAGCAATGCCGCACACGTCACCGCGTTGTTTTCCGAATTGTCACCCGCTGCAACTGCGCAAATCGAAGCACTCGGCTTTTCAACGGACGAGGACGGCAATTTGCTGATCGGCAGAACCATCTCCGCCGAGGGAAAAGGATCTTGCAGTGTGAACGGCAGACCCGCCACAGCGGCGCTGTTGCGTGAGATCGGCAAGGTGCTTGTCGATCTGCACGGTCAGCATGAAAATCAAGCGCTGTTCTCGGTGGATAGTCACCTTGCCTATTTAGATCGCTTCGGTGAACTCACCGAACAGCGGGAACGGTATGTTGCCGTGTACCGTGAGTGGCGGCAGATCGTGGCGGAACTCGACCGCGTGGATCTCGATGAATCCGAAAAAGCGCGTAAACTGGACATGTTATCGTTCCAAATCGATGAGATTGAAGCCGCTAATTTAACTGCCGGGGAAGAAGAGGAGCTTATTGCCAAACGCGATCTGTTCCGCAACGCGGAAAAAGTCGCCTCTCAACTGAACACCGCGAATGCGTTGTTGCTCGGCGATGAGGACAGCGACGGTGCGGTGTCCATGGCAGAACAAGCCGTCAGCTCCGTTCGTCATGCCGCGCGGTATCTGGAGAAGGCGGAGTCCTTATCCGAGCAACTGCAAAATGCGCTGTATGAATTACAAGCCGCGACAGAGGAACTGCAGGATTTGACCGACCTCTTGGATTTCGATCCGCGTGAATTGGACGAGGTGGAAAACCGCTTGGAGGTTATTCGCCGTTTAACTTCAAAATACGGCGCTACAACGGCAGATGTCTTGGCATTTTTAGAAAACGCAAAAGCCGAATATCGGCAGATCGAACTGTCGGATGAACAGTTAAAACAGCTTACCGAACGCGAACGCACGGCGTTTGCGGCGGCACAGCTCAAAGCCGATGCGCTTACTAATGCAAGACTTTTGGCGGCCGAGAACTTTGCCAAAGCGGTAAAAGAACAACTAACGTTTTTGGATATGCCGAACGTTACCTTGACGATTGATCGTCAACCGATTGCACTCGGTGTGAACGGCGCCGACAAAGTTGAATTTTTACTGTCTGCCAATGCGGGCGAACTGCCCAAACCGCTTGCGCGTATTGCGTCGGGCGGTGAACTGTCACGAATCATGCTGGCGATCAAATCGGTGCTTGCCGATGCGGACGAGGTGGATACCCTCATTTTTGACGAGATCGATACCGGTATCAGCGGCAGAGCGGCACTCAAAGTCGGTGCGCGCTTGCGCCAAACGGCAGCCACCGCTAACCGCCGTCGTCAGGTGCTGTGTGTCACGCACTTAGCGCAGATCGCCGCGCAGGCAAACGAGCATTTCCTTATTGAAAAATCCGTGAGGGACGGCCGCACCTATACCGATGTTACCATGCTTTCCCGTACCGACCGTGAAAGGGAACTTGCCCGCATTATCGGCGGCGAGGTCACGGATGCCGCGATTCAAGCGGCAAAAGAAATGCTCAAAGGGGAATCAACATGAGCGGATACGGCGATTTTTCAAGCTTTTACGATGCACTGATGACGGACGTTGATTATGCCGCCAGGGCGGACTATTTGCTCCGTTTGTTTGAACGTCACGGTGAAAAACCGAATTCAATACTGGATATTGCGTGCGGTTCGGGCAGTCTTCTTGCTGAACTGCAAAAACGCGGCGTGGATATCATCGGCGTGGACGGCTCCGATGCCATGCTGATGCGTGCACGTGAAAAGCTCGGCGCGGAAACCCTGTTGCTTCGACAGGATATGTGCGAATTAGATCTATACGGCACGGTAGATGGCGCGGTGTGTACGCTGGACAGTTTAAATCACTTGTGCCGAACGGAGCAATTGGCGGAAGTGTTTCGCAGAGCACGGCTGTTCGTTGAGCCGCACGGACTCTTTATCTTTGACGTGAACACTATCTATAAACACCGTGAGGTGTTGGGGGATACCGCTTTTGTGGTCGAACAACCGGGGCTTATGTGCGTGTGGCGCAATCGATACGTGCCGCGCACGCACGAGGTTTCCATGCTGCTTGACTTTTTCACGGAAGCGGCAGATGGCTCGTACGAGCGGTATCAGGATACGGTACGTGAGCGCGCGTATTCCGAGCGCACCTTGCGCACGTTGCTTTCGGACAACGGATGGGAAACCGTGGCGGTGTACGAGGATATGACCACCGACGCACCGCAGGATACCTGCGAACGTATGGTGTTCGTTGCCCGTAACACCCGCACGGTGGAGCAGGCAAAGCTTGGAGAATAAATCTTAGGGAGAATCATATAATGGGTAAAGCAATACGCTGTTTGACGACCGATGCAACGGTCATGGCGATCGCAATGGATGCGACCGATATCGTGGCACGCGCCGAACAGATCCACAAACCGTCTGCGGTCGTCACGGCGGCGCTCGGCCGTTTGTTGACGGCGGGCTCGCTGATGGGTATCATGTTGAAAAACACCGAGGATTCGGTCACGTTAAAAGTCAATGGCGGCGGTCCTGCGGGTCAACTGTTGGTCGTGTCGGACGGTAGGGGGAACGTGCGCGGTTATGCGCAGAATCCGGTGGTGGAGATTCCTTTAAAACCAAACGGCAAGTTGGACGTCAGCGGTGCGGTCGGTACGGACGGATTGTTATACGTCTTGCGCGATACCGGCGCTCCCGAGCCGTATGTAGGATGTACGCCGCTTGTATCGGGCGAGCTTGCCGAGGATATCACCTCATACTTTGCGGGCAGTGAGCAGATCCCGACCGTATGCGCCCTTGGTGTGTTGGTCAATCCCGACCTGTCCGTCAAGGCGGCGGGCGGTCTGATCATTCAGTTGCTTCCGTTTTGCCCCGATGAAGTCATTGATAAGCTGGAAAAAGCGATCGCAGCATTGCCGCCGATGACCGCGATGTTGTCCGAAGGTTTGACACCGCAGGATATTCTCGAAAAGGCGCTGGCCGGCTTCTCGTTTGATATTATTGATACCTATGAGCCGGAATACCGTTGCACCTGCTCACGCGAAAAGGTGACGGGTGCCTTAGCGGCGATGAAGGATGACGAGCTGCGCACCCTGCCGGACAAAAACGGGATCGTGGAAACGACCTGCAGCTTTTGTGACAACGTTTATACGTTTACCGCGGCGGATATTGAACGGATCATTGCTGACCGAAAATAAGTTTTTTAAAAAAGTTGAAAATTTCAGTTGACAATTCGCAACCTATGTAGTATGATAGATGGCGTCGCTAGTGGCGGCGACGCTTCACGGAAGCATAGCTCAGCTGGTAGAGCACCTGCCTTACAAGCAGGGGGTCACAGGTTCGAGCCCTGTTGTTTCCACCACATATGGCCCGGTAGTTCAGCTGGTTAGAACGCTAGCCTGTCACGCTAGAGGTCGACGGTTCGAGCCCGTTCCGGGTCGCCATATTTGCCTCTGTAGCTCAGTCGGTAGAGCAGGGGACTGAAAAT
>JAFSGO010000128.1 GCA_017440765.1 Clostridia bacterium | reverse complement strand
GTATGCCAAGAATAAGGGCGATGAAGAAAAGATCGTGGCGGGCTTAAACCGCTTAAAAGAAGAGGATCCCACCATCTCGCTTGAGCAGAACAACGAGACCCGCGAACAGGTGTTGTCGGGCCTCGGTGAGCAGCATTTGGACGTGACGATCTCCAAACTAAAGAGTAAATTCGGTGTGGAGGTCGTGCTCAAAGCACCCAAAGTGCCGTACCGTGAGACCATTCGCGGTAAGGTCAAGGTGCAAGGAAGGCACAAGAAACAATCCGGCGGTCACGGCCAGTTCGGCGACGTGTGGATCGAGTTTGAACCCTGCGACAGCGAAGAACTCGTTTTTGAGGAGACCGTGTTCGGCGGATCCGTTCCGAAGAACTATTTCCCCGCCGTCGAAAAAGGCCTGCGTGACAGCGCCAAGCACGGTGTGCTGGCTGGCTTCCCGCTGGTCGGTGTAAAAGCCACCTTGGTGGACGGCTCGTATCACCCGGTCGATTCGTCCGAAATGGCGTTTAAAACGGCAGCTTCCATCGCGTACAAAGAGGGTATTGCCAAGGCCTCTCCGGTTTTGCTCGAGCCCATCAGCACCGTATACGCTTACGTGCCGAACGATACCACCGGTGACATCATGGGCGATATCAATAAGCGCCGCGGCCGTATCATCGGTATGAATCCGGCGGATGAGCCGGATATGACCTGCGTATCGGCAGAAGTCCCGATGGCGGAGATGTCGGATTATTCCAAGATGCTGCGCTCCACCACGCAGGGTCGCGGATACTTTACACAAAGCTTCGCACGCTATGAGGAAGCACCCATGAACGTCGCGAAGAAGATCATGGACGAGTATCAAGCGGAAGAAGATTAACGCAAAAGCAGGCAGTCATACTGCCTGCTTTTTTGCGTTTTCTTTTAAATAATACTTGCAAAACGTCACGAAATAGGGTAGAATAATCGTAGTATGTATATATGGAGGATTTTGAAATGATTTCTGCAGGTGATTTTCGCAACGGCGTCACGTTTGAAATGGACGGCAATGTGTATCAGATCGTTGAATTCCAGCATGTAAAACCCGGTAAGGGCGCTGCGTTCGTGCGTACCAAGATCCGCAACGTGATCGCGGGTACTGTCGTGGAGCGCACCTTCAACCCCAGTGATAAATACCCGACCGCTTTCGTTGAGAGAAAGGAAATGGAATATTCCTACAACGACGGCGATCTGTATTATTTCATGGATCTCGAATCCTACGAGATGATCCCGCTCAACAGCGACATTCTCAATGACAACTTCAAGTTTGTCAAAGAGAACATGGTCTGCAAGGTCATGTCCTACAAAGGCAAGGTCTTCGGTGTTGAGCCGCCGAACTTTGTCGAGCTGCAGGTCACCAAGACCGATCCCGGCTTTAAGGGCGACACGGCTACCAACGCCACCAAGCCCGCCACGCTGGAGACCGGCGCCGAGATCCGCGTACCGCTGTTCATTGACGAGGGCGAAATGATCCGTGTGGATACCCGCGTCGGCGAGTACATGGAGCGCGCATAAACGAATCGTATTGACACATTCTATTTAACAGCAGGAGGTACTGTACCATGACGATTACGGAAAAAGTTGCTTACTTGAAGGGCTTGCTGGAAGGCCTCGGCGTTGATGCGGAGTCCAAGGAAGGCAAGATCTGGAAAGCGGTTATGGATGTTTTGGCAGACGTTGCGATCAGCATCGAAGACCTGGAAGCCACGGTTGAAGAAATGGGCGAGCAGGTCGATACCATCGACGAGGATCTGGACGCGCTGGAAACCGATTATTACGATGAGTATGACGAAGACGATTGCGATTGCTGTGATTGCGACGACGAGTTCTACGAGATCACCTGCCCGAACTGCGACGAAGAGTTCGGCGTAGATGAAGATACGTTGCTCGACGGCGGCGTGGAATGCCCGAACTGCGGCGAGCATCTGGAGTTCGATCTCAGCGACTGCTGCGATGACGATTGCGACTGCGGTTGCTGCGACGACGAATAAAACTGCTTTAAAAAAGCGGGGATCCGATCGGATCCCCGCTATTTTGTTTGCCGAAACAACAGCGGATGCCGAAGCATCCGCTGTTATCATTATGTTTTGTGATTACACAATACCCTGTGCCATCATGGCATCGGCAACCTTCTGGAAACCGGCGATGTTCGCACCGGCGATCAGATCGCCCTTCATGCCGTACTTTTCAGCAGCATCGAAGGAGTTTTTGTAGATGTTCGCCATGATCTGACGGAGCTTCGCATCGACTTCTTCCGCCGTCCAGGAATAGCGCATGGAGTTCTGGCTCATTTCCAAACCGGACACCGCCACGCCGCCGGCGTTAACTGCCTTGGAGGGAGCGATGATGGTGCCGTTCTCTTTGAGCAGTGCCACCGCATCCTCAGTGGTGGGCATGTTCGCCACTTCAACGTAATATTTCACGCCGTTTTTAACGATGTTCTTCGCATCCTCAAGGCGAACTTCGTTTTGCGTAGCGCAGGGCATTACGATATCGACCTTCTGTTCCCACGGCTTCTTGCCTTCAAAATAGGGAACACCGAACTTGTCGGCATAATCCTTCACTTTGTCGTGACCGGAAGCACGCATCTCGAGCATGTAGTTGATCTTTTCCTCGGTGCAGATACCGTCTGCATCGTACACGTAGCCGTCGGGACCGGAGATGGTCACGACCTTACCGCCGAGCTCGGTCACCTTTTTCACGGTACCCCAAGCGACGTTACCGAAACCGGATACCGCAAAGGTCTTGCCCTTAATGTCGTCGCCGAAGGACTTAAGCATTTCCACAACGTAATATACCGCGCCGAAACCGGTGGCTTCGGGACGAATCAGCGAACCGCCGTAGGCAATACCCTTACCGGTCAGCACGCCCTCGTAGCGATTGACCAAGCGCTTGTACTGGCCGAACAGATAGCCGACCTCGCGCGCGCCCACGCCGATATCACCGGCGGGTACGTCGGTATCCGCACCGATGTGACGGTACAGCTCGGTCATAAAGCTCTGGCAGAACGCCATGATCTCGTTATCCGACTTACCTCTGGGATCAAAATCCGAACCGCCCTTGCCGCCGCCCATGGGCAAGCTGGTCAGGGAGTTTTTAAAGGTCTGCTCAAAGCCGAGGAATTTGATGATGCTCAGGTTCACGGACGGATGGAAACGGAGGCCGCCTTTGTAGGGGCCGATCGCACCGTTGAACTGAACGCGGTAACCGCGGTTGACCTGCACCTTGCCGGCGTCATCGACCCACGGCACACGGAACATGATCACACGCTCCGGCTCGACCAGACGCTCCAACAGCGCCGCTTTCTCGTACTGCGGATTGGCATCGATCACCGGACGCAGGGACTCCAAAACCTCGTTAACCGCCTGAATAAATTCGGGCTGATCGGGGTTGTCACGAACGACTTTTTCCAAAACGGAATCAACGTAAGACATACTACTCTTCTCCTTACTTACAAAATCATGGAAAACAGTATACCACACCCCCTTCTGTATTGCAAGTATTTTGTATAAAAATTTCAAATTGACGGCTTTTCTGCCTTAAATTTCATTTTTTACCGCTTTTTTGAAGAAATTTGCGTGTCAGGTTGCAGGATTTGCATATTTTCCATCATTATGATACAATAACCGCAATGGGGTGATGACAAATGAAGATCATGGCAGTGGATTTAGGGCTGGTACGCACCGGTCTTGCCATATCGGACGAACTGGAACTGTTGGCATCGCCGATCGGCACGGTAACGGAACGTGACCTGGACGTGCTGGCGGGCAAGATCGCCGCGGCGGCTGACGCACACGGAGCAGGCGCGTTGGTGGTCGGCTTGCCTCGCAACATGGACGGCAGTAAAGGGGAGAGCGCCGAACGCGCCGAAGCGTTTGCCGAGCAACTGCGCACGCTTACCGGGCTGCCGGTATCGCTGTGGGATGAGCGCTTGACAACGGTCTCCGCCATCGGGTATTTGAACGAAACCAACGTGCGCGGAAAAAAGCGCAAAGCGATCGTGGATACGGTATCCGCCACGATTATTTTGGAGGATTACCTCAAAAGTCGTCGATAATGGAAAACGCACCTCTCACCGCTTTTGGCATATAGTAAAGTGAGAGGTGATAACAATGGAATGGACAACTGTCTATATCAGCTCTGTTACCAACGCTATGCGCGGCAAAGCGTTGTTAGAACGGCAGGGCTTTACGGTTCACATGCAGCGTTCCTCCCGCGCAAAGGAAACCGACGGCTGCGGATACAGTTTATTGGTTCGCGGTGAGGTACAGCCGATCACGGCACTGCTGGGTAAAGCGGGAATTCGTGTGCTGCGCACCGAGCACGGAGGTGTTCGGCGTTGATTTATTTGGATAATGCCGCGACCACGTACCCGAAACCGCCGGACGTGCATCGCGCCATGGCAGAAGCGCTGATCCATTACGGCGCCAACCCCGGCAGAGGCGGTTATCGTATGGCGATGACAACGGCGGAGCGTGTATACGCTTGCCGCGAAGCGTTGGCATCGCTTTTTTCTTTGGAGGACCCGTCGGGAGTGGTGTTTACACCGAACTGCACGGGTGCTCTGAATCTTGTTATTAAGGGCTTGCTGTCACACGGCGGTCACGCGGTGATTACCGATCTGGAACACAATTCGGTGATCCGTCCGTTGGAGGCGCTTGACGGTGTGACCTACACGACCGTTACGGTGGATCCGTTAAAACCGCAGGAGACCGCATGGCGGATCCGCCGTGCGATCTTACCTACCACGAAATTGATCTTGTGTACGCACGCCTCCAACGTATTGGGGAAACGTACCCCGATTCGCGCGATCGGCGAGGTGGCAGGGGCCATGAAGATTCCGTTCGCGGTGGACGCGGCGCAAAGCGCCGGCATCTTGCCCATCAACATGCAAACCGATCACGTAAACTTTTTATGCTTGCCCGGTCACAAGGGCTTGTACGGACCGATGGGGATCGGCGCCTTATTGTGCCGCGGTGTCTATTCGCTCTCCACGCTGCTCGAGGGAGGCACAGGCAGTCATTCGCTTTTAGTGTCACAACCGGAAGAATTGCCGGATCGGTTGGAAAGCGGTACACTGAACGTCCCCGCTATCTGCGGTCTGCTCGGCGGTATTCGCTGGATCGAGCGAAACGGCGGCGTCGAGGCGATCGCCAAACGCGAAACGGCGCTCATGCGCACACTTTACGAGCAGTTGGCGAATGTGCCGCGTATCCGCTTATACACACCGTACCCCGATTTATCGGTGACGGTACCGCTCATGACGTTTACGGTGGCGGGACAAACAAGCGAGGACGTGGCACAGCGGCTCGCAGAATACGGCGTTGCGGTGCGTGCGGGTCTGCATTGCGCACCGTCGGCACATCGCCGAATGGGAACGGTGGAGAGCGGTGCGGTGCGGCTTTGCCCCTCTGCTTTTACCACGCGCGAGGACTTGGAAAAAGTGCGTAAAATCTTAACGGAAATTGCAAGAACCCCTTGAAATCAACACAGAATCTTGATACAATAAAATCGAATGACGTGTAAAGGCGGTGGTGAAGCATGGGAACCTTCTTTTCGACAATCTGGGAAAGCATTCTGAATTTTCTGAGAACCTATAATTGGTTTGCGGATACGCTGGATATCGTAATCGTTGCGTTTGCGATATACAGCATTATTCGTCTGGTGCGGGATTCCCGCGCCGAACAACTTCTTAAGGGCTTTTTCTTGCTCGGCTTGGCGTACGGCGCCGCCTATTTGTTAGAACTGACCACCTTGAAATACGTTCTGCAGATCATCTTTGATAACGCACTCATTTTGCTTGTCGTTATCTTCCAACCCGAGATCCGCCGTATGCTGGAGCAGGTCGGTCACAGCGGCTTCAAACGGTTTAAAATTCTCGGCCTCAACGAAGAGGAAGCCGAAGTGTATATCCAACAATGGAAAACCGCCATCTCTGCGACCTGTTCGGCAGTGGGCCAGTTACAGCGTGAGAAAATGGGCGCACTGATTGTCTTCGAACGCAACACCCGCTTGGGTGAGATCGCCGATTCCGGCACACCGATCAACGCAGATGCTACCGGTGAACTGATCGGCAATATTTTCTTCAACAAAGCCCCTCTGCACGACGGCGCCATGATCATCCGCGATGCCAAGATCGTCGCGGCAGGTTGTATTTTACCCTTAACGGACGATACTACCATCAGCCGCAGCTTAGGTACGCGTCATCGCGCGGGCGTCGGCATGAGTGAAAATTCCGATGCGGTCGTGGTGATCGTGTCGGAGGAAACCGGCATTATCTCGGTTGCAAAGGGCGGGGAACTCACCCGTAACTTTACAACGGAGAGTTTGCGTATTGAATTGGAAAATGAAATCGTGTGGCGCAACGTGCGTTCGGATTCCGAGAAAAAGGAATCCCGTATTGCTGCTTGGTTGCGTAAGTGGAGGTCGAAATGAAAACGAAATTTTCACTAAACGCCCTCTTGCATAACGAGCGTGCTTTGCTCATCATTTCCGTGATCGCGGCTATTTTGATCTGGGCGCTGGTGTCCTTCGGCCCCGGTAACATTCAAGAAAGAACCATCACCATCACCGAAACGGTTGATTTAGCCGACACGATCGCCGGCTACAATGACCTGCGCGTCATCGGTGAGGATACCTTCAACGTCCGTGTAACGGTCGAAGGCGCGCGTTCGGTCATCTTCAATTTAAATCCCGAGGATATTGATATCCGTCCGGCGTTTTCGGAGATTCAGGGTGCCGGTGTGTCGGAGGTTTCGCTCACGGCAACCAAAGCCAAGGCGGGCTCGTATACCATTACGGCGGTATCTCCCGCCACCATTTCTTTGAATTGCGATTACTGGATCACGGCAAATGTGCCACTGACGACCGATGCCACGACAGTTTCGGTCAAGGATGAAAAAACGCAACAGATCGGTGATTTGCGCATGGAATCCACCGAGATAACGGGCGGCATGATTCGGGTCGAAGGCCCGCAAACCGTCGTTAAGCGCATTGCAAGCGTGGTTGCCGAGATTGAAGAAGGCGGCGTCATCGAAACGACCACACGCTTTACCGCCGCACTCAAAGCATTGGATGCAGACGGCAACGAGGTGGAAACAACCAACTGTCGCTTTGCCGGTGCTACTGCCGACAACGCGCTGGACATCACCGTTCCCGTGTGGGTGCAAAAATCCGTTGCACTGTCGTATGAATTGCGAAACC
>JAFSGO010000127.1 GCA_017440765.1 Clostridia bacterium | reverse complement strand
ATTCTTGGTGTTTGCGTTGTGTTTTTAATACCGTGTTTCTATGCATTGAAACTTGAAGTCAGCGTAGGTGCTTACAAGTGCAAAAATTGCGGTCACGAGATTGTGCCTACCTATACGCAGGCACTTAATGCGATGCATGCGGGAACTACCCGTTACTTAAAATGTCCCAAATGCAACAAGCGTACGTGGTGCAAAAAAGTGATAAAGAAATAAATCTTCAATAAAGTGAAAAAATGCTATGAGCAACGTTGCTCATAGCATTTTTTGTTTATCAATTTATCGTCCGCTTTAATGCGGCTACCGTTTCGACGTGCGCCGTTCGCGGGAACATATCAACGGGTGTGACACGTACTGTCCGATACCCGTGCTCCGAAAACCGTTTTAAATCGCGGGCAAGTGTAGCGGGGTCGCAGGAGACGTATACGATCCGTTCGGGTGCCATGCGGCTGACTGTATCGATCAGCGTTTCGTCGCACCCCTTGCGTGGCGGATCCACGATCACCACGTCGGGACGAACGCCCTCGCGCTCAAGCTGTGCGGCGGCTTTAGCGGCATCCGCGGCGATAAAGCGAGCGTTTTTAACGCCGTTCACCTGCGCATTCAGGCGAGCATCCTCCACCGCCGGCTCGACGACCTCAACACCGATCAGCATTTTTGCTTTTTCTGCCATCGACAAACCGATGGTACCGGTGCCGCAATACAGGTCCAATACAGTTTCATTACCGGTCAAGGCGGCTTCCTCGGCTGCTTTTTGATACAACCGCTCCGCCTGATCACGGTTCACTTGGTAAAAGGATAACGGCGACAAACGAAAGGTCATACCGCACAATGTGTCGGTAATATACGGCGTGCCGTACAAAGCAAACGACGTATCGCCGAGCACCACGTTCGTATCGCGGCGATTGAGATTTACCATAACCGACTTGAGCGTCGGCAAGGCATCTTTCAGAGCATTTACCAACCAATCAGTTTGCGGCAATTTCCCCGAAGTGCACACAAGGCACACCATAAGTTCCCCGCTCGCCGTACCTTGACGAATGTAAACGTGGCGCAACAATCCCGTGTTGGTCTTTTCATCGTATAAAGAGACGTTTGCTTTTTTGATCCATGCCTCTACAACCTGCAAAACCGTTTCAAAGCAGCTCGGCTGTAACAAACAATCGCGCTGATCGATGATACGATGACTGCGGGCGGCGTAAAACCCGATCTTCGCCCCGCTCTCCCCCACGCCGACGGGGTATTGCGCTTTGTTGCGGTAACGTTCGGGCGATTCGCACCCCATGATCGGCGCGGGAACAAGTTTCAATCCGCCGATACGTGAAATAGCGTCTGCCACGCGTTGCCATTTGTACCGCAATTCCGCGTCGTAGGTGACGTGGCAATAGGTACATCCCCCGCATTTGCCGAACGCGGGACACGTAATTTGTGTCGCGCGGTCGTTTGAGGGGGTAACCAGTTCGTCCACAATGCCGAATGCCATCGTCTTTTGCACCTTAACGATACGACAACGGATCACATCACCGACGGCGGTAAACGGCACAAACACCGTCATACCGTCTTCGGCGCGACCGATGCCGTTCCCCTCCGCACTCATGGCGGTGATCGTCAGGTCAATGATCTGATTTTTTAAAAGCATCGGTCTCACCCCTTATTTAGAAATCGAACAACGTCATTTGGCTGGATGCGGGCAAATCACCCAACGCACCGAGTTGGCGCAAAGATTCCATCACCGCACTACTGATGCCTGCACGGTCTTGTATCTCCTCGCAGGAAATATACTCTCCGTCTTCTTTCGCTTTCATCAGCGATTCGGCGGCGGCGTTACCAAGACCCTTGACCGCCGTGAACGGCATACGGATCTTACCGTCTTCCATTAAGAATTTATACGAATGGGATTTATACAGGTCAACCGGTAAAAACTCCACGCCGCGTTGCATCGCTTCGTAGATCACGTGCAAGGTTTCTGCCTGTGCCTGATCCTTGGCGGTTGCCTCTTTTTTATCCTTCATGCGCAACGTATCCATCAAATGCTTGACGGCTTCTTTGCCTGCCTGCACCGGCTCGGCATCAAAATCTTCTCCGCGACCGGTGAAATAGGCGGCATAGTATGCCGCGGGACGGTGCACCTTGTACCACGCCACACGCAGTGCTGCAATGCAGTATGCCGCCGCGTGCGCTTTCGGGAACATATACTTGATCTTGAGGCAGGAATCGATGTACCACTGCGGGACGCCGTGTTCCTTCATTGCCGCAAAGTGTTCCTCAGTCAGCAGTTTTGTCGCATTACCTTTACGCACGATCTCCATGATCTTAAATGCCATTTTGGGTTCAAGCCCCTTATGCATCAAGTAAGTCATGATATTATCACGCGTACCGATAACTTCGGAAATGGTACAAGTTCCCGCTTTAATAAGCTCCTGTGCGTTGCCGAGCCACACGTCCGTACCGTGGGATAACCCTGAGATCTGCAACAGATCGGCAAATTTGGTGGGACGGCAATCGAGGAGCATCTGACGCACGAAACCCGTTCCCATTTCAGGGATCGAGAGCGTACCCGTTTCGCAATCAATGTCTTCTGCCGTTACGCCGAGCGGCTCGGGCGAAGTAAACAGCTTGTACACCTCGGGATCCGACATCGGCACGTCCATAACGTTGATACCGCTATACTCCTCCAAATACTTATAGATCGTCGGAATCACGTGACCGAGGTTATCCAGCTTTAAGATCGTATCGTGAATGGAATGGAAATCAAAGTGTGTGGTAATGATATCCGAACCCGCATCATCAGCCGGATGCTGTGCGGGACAGAAATCTTCGATGACGTATTCACTCGGCACGACCACCATGCCGCCGGGATGCTGACCGGTCGTACGCTTGATACCGGTACAACCGGTCGCCAGACGCGCAACCTCCGCTTCGCTAAGGGCGAGCCCGCGCTCCTCCGCATATTTCTTAACATAACCGTACGCGGTTTTGTCTGCCACGGTGGAAATGGTACCTGCCTTGAACACGTGGCTGCTGCCAAACAGTTCAACGGTATATTTGTGTGCGTTGGACTGATATTCACTGGCGAAGTTTAAATCGATATCCGGCTGTTTATCGCCGTCAAAACCGAGGAAGGTCTCGAACGGGATTTCATGGCCGTCACGGGCATACGGCGTACCGCATTTCGGGCAGTTTTTGTCGGGCAAGTCAAAACCCGAGCCATACGAACCGTCCGTAATAAACTCAGAATGTTTACAGTTGGGACAACGGTAGTGCGGCGGCAACGGGTTTACTTCCGAAATACCCGCCATGCTTGCCGCAAAAGATGAGCCGACCGAACCACGCGAACCGACCAAATAACCGTGTTCCACCGAATCCTGCACCAATTTTTGCGCGATCATATACATGACCGCGAACCCGTTGTTAATGATGGAATTCAGTTCTTTCTCCAAGCGATCCGCAACCAATTGGGGTACAGGATCACCGTACAGCTCCTTAGCACGATTCCAGGTGATCTCACGCAGTTGCTCCTCCGCCCCATCAATGTGCGGTGGGTAATTGCCTTTCGGGATCGGCAACAGATCGTCGATGTTTTCCGCAATACGGCGCGGATTTTCCACCACGATCTCGTATGCCTTTTCGGGCGATAAGTAGGTAAATTCATCCAGCATTTCCTGCGTGGTACGGAAATACAAAGGGGCTTGCATATCGGCATCCGCGTAGCCCTGCCCCGCTTGCAAAATGCGGCGGTAGACCTCGTCCTCGGGGTCCAGAAAATGCACGTCGCCGGTAGCACACACGGGAATGTTCAATTCCTCGCCCAGGCGAATCACCGTGCGGTTAAACTCACGCAGCTGCTCTTCGTTCTGTGCCATACCGTTTCGCAACATAAATTTGTTGTTACCGATCGGCTGAATCTCCAGAAAATCGTAAAACCGTGCCATTTCGCACAATTCGTCCCACGGACGGTTTTCAAGAACGGCTTGGAACAATTCGCCCTGCTCGCACGCACTGCCAATAAGCAACCCTTCGCGCAGTTCAATCAGTTTGTCCTTGCTGATGCGGGGGCGCTTGTAATAGTTGTCGAGGTGCGAGAATGAGATCAATTTATAGAGATTTTTTAAACCGACTTGATTTTTGGCAAGGATCAACTGATGATAGCGTTTGGCATCCTTACCACTCGGCAACAGCATGCCGCCCTCGTCAGTCAAGCGTTCTTCATTGACGTAATACGCTTCCATGCCGTACAGCACTTTGATGTCGTGCCCGGCTTTGCGCGCTTTTCCTACCGCTTTCATCGCATCGGGGAACGCCTGCGCCACACCATGGTCGGTGATGGCAATGGCAGGGTGTCCCCATTCCGCGGCACGCATGATCAGCGCTTCCGCATCCGACACCGCATCCATCGCAGACATTTTCGTGTGCAGGTGCAGTTCCACGCGCTTGAACTCGGCGGTATCCTGCTTTTTATATTTGCTGACAAGCGCCAGGGATTTGGGTGACATCACGTTTCCCTTGGCAAACGTATCGTATTCATACAAGCCGCTAAGTAACACGCAACTGCCGTTTTTGACCGATTCCATCGCTTCCAGTTTCTCTTTGTCACGACGGGTATCCGTCCACAAAATAACCGAAATGGAATTGGTGCGATCCGAAATATAGAAGGT
>JAFSGO010000017.1 GCA_017440765.1 Clostridia bacterium | reverse complement strand
AGCGACGGGTATGGCAGGCCGTGAGCATTTGTTCCGCTTAGCACGCGCGGTACGCGAGCATGACGGTACGACGGCGTTAACCGTGCTTGGTGCCTTGTACGACGGCTCCAAGGATATGGAACGTCTGTGTGTGGAGATGATCGAGTTTTACCGCAATTTGATGATCGTCAAGAGCGTCCGTAAATCGGAAGATCTGATCGCGGTGTCACCTGCCGAACTGCAGGAATTGCACAGTGAGGCAGAAACCCTGACGCTTGGTGCGGTACTGCATATTTTAGATGTGCTGCAAGGCACGTTGGATCGTTTAAAAGGCGGCGTTTCCCGCCGCGTGGAGATGGAAACCACCTTGCTTCGCCTGTGCGAACCGCGTTTGGATTCCACGCCGGAAAGCTTGCTTCGCCGCATTGAGGATCTTGAAGCGGGCATGGTATCCCAAAAGCCAATCGTCGCACCGAAGGTCGTTTCTACCCCCGCACCGACATCTACATCGGTTGAAGCACCTAAGACGGAGCCGGCACCCGCGCCGACGGCAACGCCCGCGGCGCCCACGGCCCCTGCGGCAGATATGCAACCGTTTGACCAGTGGGCGGAGGTCCTCCAGCGTTTAGCTACTCAATGCCCGCCGTTATATGGTGTGTTGATCGATTCGGAAGCCATGACCGACGGTGAACGACTGGTGGTCGTTACCGATAACGATTTGTTTGTATCCCTGGTAAAAACGGACGGCAATAAGTTTACGCTTATGAATGCCGTGCAGGCGGTTGCCGGCAAGCCGATGCGCATCAGCCGCGGTCGTCCCGTCAAGCAGGAAACAACGGAGAAAAAGCAGGAAAACGATCCCTTGTCGGCCTTTTTAAAGCAAAGTGCCGAGGCGGGTATTTCGATTGAAATGAAAGGATGATCCTTATATGAAAGCACGGTTACCGCAGGGCTATGGCAACGCCGGAGGCGGCAATATGCAAGCCATGCTCAAGCAGGCGCAAAAAATGCAGGAAGATATGGCAAGTGCCCAGGCAGATTTGGAACAACGTGAATATAGCGCGACCGCCGGTGGCGGAATGGTAAAAGCCACCGTGGACGGCACGCATTTATTGCGCTCCATCGAATTGCAGCCGGAAGCGGTCGATCCTGAGGATACGGAAATGCTCTCCGATCTGATTATGGCGGCGGTCAACGAAGCGGTGCGTAAAGCGCAGGCGGATTCTGAAGAAACGCTCGGTCAGATCACCGGCGGCATGAAAATGCCGTTTTAAGCTATGAAAAGCCGTATTGTTTGGTGGATCCTAACCGTTTTGTGTGCGCTGATGATCTTGGGACTGTCTTCACAATCTGCGTTACAGTCAAGTGGGTTGAGCAGTTCCCTAACGCAAACGGTTTTAGAGAAGGTCCCCGCTTATCAGGATTTGTCACCGGAAGAACAAGAGGTTGTGTTTGCACAGGTGCACAAACTGCTTAGGGAAATTGCCCACGTCGTTACGTTTGCGCTGTTGGGATTTTGCGCTTCAATGTTGGCGCGCAGTTATGCGCTCAAATGCTGGGTGCAGAGCGTTTTTCCGTCGTGTGCATTGTTTGCCGTGTTGGACGAAAGCTTGCAACACGTGTTGGGGGCAGGACGCACTTTTCAATTTATTGATCTGCTTAAAGATTGGGCGGGAAGTCTTTTGGGAATTGCCGTCGTGTTTTTGATGGCGTGGGTAACGCATCGTAGAACAGTAGGAGGCGGAAACAATGGCGTATCGGGTTCCGGCGCTGGATAATTTAATTGAACAATGGGAACGTTTGCCCGGTATCGGTCACAAGACGGCGGTGCGGCTTGCGTTTTCCTTGCTTTCTATGAGCGAAGAGCAGAGTAACCGTTTTGTCGAAGCCATCGTGAACGCGAAAAAGAACATTCACGAATGTGAGATCTGCTGTAATCTGACGGATGGTGAACAGTGCTCGGTTTGTTCCGCTTCCAATCGCGACGAGAGCGTGATCTGTGTCGTGGAGGAACCGCAGGACGTTTTGGCGTTTGAACGGATGCGTGAATATCACGGCTTATATCACGTGTTGCACGGCACCATTTCACCGATGAACGGTGTCGGGCCGGATCAGCTGCGCATCAAACAACTGCTCACGCGTGTGGCCAACACCGATGTTACGGAAGTCATTATGGCGACCAACCCAACCGTAGAGGGTGAGGCGACCGCCATGTATCTTTCCAAATTGTTAAAGCCGTTTGAAATCAAGGTGACACGGCTCGCTTACGGTATTCCCGTTGGCGGCGAGCTGGAATATGCGGATGAGGTCACGCTCAGCCGTTCGTTTGAAGGGCGAAGCGAATTATAAAACATCTATGAGAGGGGTACGGTCATGGCAGGCGAACGCGTTGCGACAAAGACCATTGCGGAAAATCGAAAAGCTTTCCATGACTATTTCGTTGAGGAATCCATGGAGGCGGGCATTGAACTGTGCGGCACTGAGGTCAAGTCTCTGCGTAAAGGCGCGGTGAATTTAAAGGATTCTTGGTGTTCCGTGGATAACGGAGAACTGTTCATCAAGGGGATGCACGTAAGTCCCTACGAACAGGGCAACATTTTTAATCGCGATCCCATGCGGGTGCGTAAACTGCTGATGCATCGACGGGAGATCATGCGGTTATACGGTTTGTTAAAGCAACAGCAGGGTCTTACCTTGATCCCGTTGTCACTATATTTCAAGGGCTCGCGCGTTAAAGTGCAGTTGGGGCTGTGCCGCGGTAAAAAACTGTATGATAAGCGCGAGGATGCGGCGCGGCGCGATATGAAGCGCGAAGCAGAACGCGCCATGCGCCAAAAGGAGGTTTGACGGATGAGCTTGTTATCCGTAGTCATTCCCGCCTATAACGAGGAACAGAACATTTCACTTGCTGTTGCCGGCATCTCCGAGGTGCTGGAAACGGCGGATATTCCGTATGAGCTGATTTTTGTAGACGATGGCTCCAAGGATCAGACCTACGCTCGCATCTGTGAGGAGGCACGGTGCCATCCTGCGGTGCGCGGTGTATCGTTTAGCCGTAATTTCGGCAAGGAAGCCGCTATTTTTGCGGGCCTTTCCGAAGCGAAAGGCGATGCTTGCGTGGTGACCGACTGCGACCTGCAATTTCCGCCGGAAGTTATTCCGAAAATGTGGAAACTGTGGCAGCAGGGCTTTGAAGTTGTGGAAGGTAAAAAAAGCACCCGCGGAAACGAAAAAGCAGCACACGGTGTGTGTGCGCGGTTATTCTATCGCTTGATCGGGAAAGCCGTTGGTATGGACATGCAGTCCTCGTCGGATTTCAAACTGCTTGATCGTCGCGTGGTGAACGTGATGAACACCTTGCAGGAGAAAGATACCTTTTTCCGCGCACTGTCGTTCTGGGCGGGCTTTCGTACCACGACGGTTGAATTTGAGGTCGCCGCACGCACCAATGGCCAGTCCAAATGGTCGATCGGCGGTTTGTTTAAGTACGCCGTTAACAATCTGACCTCCTTTACTACCGCGCCCTTGCGCGTGGTAACGGTGCTGGGGGCTGCGTCACTTATCGCGTCTTTTGTTATGGCGATTCAGACCCTGATTCGCTTTTTCATGGGTTCCGCTGTTGAGGGCTTTACCACCGTCATTTTACTGTTGTTGTTGATCGGCGGTGCGATCATGATCAGTCTTGGCATCATCGGGCACTATATTGCCCGCATTTTCGATGAAGTGAAAAACCGTCCGCGTTATATTGTGGCGCGCCGCACAGAGGAGGAGTAAGCCGTGCTGTTAACACTGGATCTGGGTAACACCAACCTAACCGTCGGCGCTTTCCGTGACGATACCTTGGTATGCGAATGCCGCATTGCCACCGACCGTACACGTACCGGCGACCAGTATGCCGTGGAGCTTCTTTCGCTTTTGCGGTTGTACGGCATTTCCGAATCCGAAATTGACGGTGCGATCTTAAGCTCGGTCGTTCCCGGCTTGGATAAAGTGCTCGGCGATGCGGTGAAACGCGTGACGGGCGTGACCCCGCTGCTGGTCGGTCCCGGTGTGAAGACCGGTATGAACATTCGCATCGACAACCCCGCGCAGCTTGGTGCCGATTTGTTGGTTGGCGCGGTCGCGGCGGTGGAAAAATACGGCGCTCCCTGCATCATTTGGGATCTCGGCACAGCCACAACGGTTTCGGTTGTGGATGGCGACGGTGCGTTCCGCGGCGGTGCGATCATGCCGGGTGTCGGCACGTCGCTGGATTCTCTGGTAAACCGTGCGTCACTGTTGCCGCGTATCCGCGTGGAAGCACCCGCGCAGGTGATCGGCACCAATACCATCGATTCCATGAAATCGGGTGTGGTCTTCGGCACCTCTGCCATGCTTGACGGTATGTGCGACCGTATCGAGGAACAACTCGGCACCAAAGCCACCGTGGTGGTTACCGGTGGCTTAGGAGAGGAGATCGCCTCGCATTGTCGGCACGAGACTGTGTACGACGGCAGACTGTTACTCGACGGTCTGCGCCTGATCTACGTCAAAAATCGCTAACGGTTTTTGAATATTACGCGCTACATTCCTCAAAGAGGAAGCAGCAGCAAGGAGAAATGAATATGGTATCTAAGAAAACCGTGCGGTTGGCGCAACTGTCGATTTTGACAGCGCTGATCGTGGTGCTGCAGCTAATGAGCTACAGTGTCAAAATCGGGCCTTTTGGGCTCTCACTCGTACTGATTCCGATCGTTGTCGGCGGCGCGTTGTTCGGCGTGCGTTCCGGTGCGATACTGGGCGGCGTGTTCGGCGTTGTGGTGGTATTGTGCTGCGTATTCGGTCT
This sequence comes from Clostridia bacterium, assembly GCA_017440765.1. Lineage (GTDB taxonomy): Bacteria > Bacillota > Clostridia > Oscillospirales > Acutalibacteraceae > RGIG3009. The sequence goes on along the minus strand of JAFSGO010000017.1, from coordinate 2,514 downwards.
GGATGTCGGCGGGAATATGCTGTGGAGCATCAATCCGTTGCTGACGGCGCTGATCTGTGTCGGCAAAGGCGTGGCTGCCGGTGCGGCAGGTGCGGCGGTGTCTGCCGCATTTAAGAAGATTGAAAAACCGACGGTAGGCGTTTTCTTAAGTGCGATTACCGTTCCGATTGTGAATACCGGTCTGTTTTTGGCGATGCTGTCGCTCTGTTTTTATGATACGCTCGTACTGTGGGCAGCCGGTCAGAACGTGGTCTATTATATACTTACCGGTATTATCCTCGTAAACTTTGTGCCGGAATTGTTACTCAATATGATACTGGCACCGGTGGCACAGCGCGTGATCGCCGCTGTTCGCCGCAACCGGATGTAAGGAATTTGATCGCCTGATGGCGGTAAAGATCTTTGTGCAGATGTTATCAAAAATATAGTTTAAGTAAAAAGCGGAACCAAAAGGTTCCGCTTTTTACTTATTGTGTTTTTGGTGGATTACAACGCTGACAAGCACGATATTTCTTACTTATTGCTTTTTCAAGGGGTAACGCGTGCTTTGAACTCCACAAAGCCCCACAATCTTCTCGATGATAACATTCACCGGTATCGGTAACATACACTGTTATCGATACCGATGTTTGTATAACGGCATTTGTAAAACTCGGTTCTTCAAAACGTTCCGTTTCGCTAGAATAACGGCAGGAGACCACGCTGATTATTAAAATTAAATCTAAAACAAACGCAAAAGAACGTTTCATATCTATCTCTCCAATTAAATGCTTGAGTCGGATATGACATCTAGCGAATGTCATATCCGACTGAATTATATCATATACTTTCCTTGTTGACAATCACAAAATGTCAAAGATGGAGAGAACAATATGTTTATCAATAAAGCAACGAACGGTTCCAATAACCTTTGCGGAAAACAAGTAGCGCATTTTCGTATGGAGCTTGGCATATCGCAAAGAGAACTTGCTGATAAGTTACAGTTGATCGGTATTGATATCGATAAAAATGCGATTCAGCGCATCGAGTGTGGAAAACGATTCGTCACGGATATTGAAATTGTTGCGCTTGCGAAGGCCTTTGAGGTCGCTTTGGAAGAATTGTTGTTTGCGTAATATGATAAATAAACCGCGTGGCAGCACCACGCGGTTTATTTTTTGTGTAATCGCCCATACTGTCCATGTGGAGGCGATCGGATGGAAACTTTTTGGACAACCACGGCAAAACTGCCGTCATTTTCGTCAATGACACACGACGTTCGAGCCGACGTATTGGTGATCGGCGGCGGACTTGCCGGACTTTTGTGCGCGTATCACCTCAAACGCGCGGGTCTGGACGTTGTCGTGGCAGAGGCGGATACCATCGGCAGCGGTGTGACGGGCAGAACCACCGCCAAGATCACCACGCAGCACGGTGCTTGTTACCATACCATCGCGGCGCGGTACGGTATGGGTACGGCGCGGCACTATTATGAAGCCAACCGTGAAGCGTTAGAAGCGTACCGTGATATTGAGGGAGATTTTGACCTTAAAAGCTGTGACGGCTTTCTCTTTTCACGCATTCACCGAGAGGTGTTGGAAACCGAATACAATACGTTGCGTGCTATCGGTGCGGGGGCGGAATGGGCCGAGGACGTGGAACTGCCGTTTCCGGTGGCGGGAGCACTGCGCATCCCGCACCAGGCGCAGATGCATCCGCTTAAATTACTTGCTTGTTTAACAGAAGGGTTAACGATCTACGAGCATACCCGCGTGCGTGAGATCCGCGGCAGTATCGCTACCACCGATAACGGAACGACTATTACTGCCAAATCAATTATTATTGCTACGCACTTTCCGTTTCTTAATCGGCATGGTGCATATTTTCTGAAACTGTATCAGCACCGCTCGTACGTAGCTGTGGTCGATCAAGCGCCACCGATCGAAGGCATGTATTGGGAAGCAAGCAACAGCGGGCTAACACTCCGACAATGCGGGGATCAGTTGCTCATTGTCGGTGGAGGACACCGCACGGGCAAACCCGGTTTGGGATGGAAAGCGGCGGAGCAACTCTTGCGGCATTATTATCCCGGTGCGGAAATTACCGCCCGTTTTGCCACACAAGACTGCATGTCGCTTGACGGTATTCCGTATATCGGCCGCTATGCAAAGCATACACCGCAGTTGTACGTGGCAACCGGTTTTAACGGATGGGGAATGACCTCTGCCATGACCGCCGCCTTGCTGCTTACGGGTGAACTGATCGGGAAGCCCAAACCGTGGACGTCCGTGTTTGCGCCCGACCGCCCGATATGGCATCGGCAACTTGCGACTAACGCGGGGGAAACACTCAAAACGATGGTGACACCGACCGTGCCGCGTTGCCCTCACCTCGGCTGTGCACTGAAATGGAACGCGGCGGAGCGCAGTTGGGATTGCCCTTGCCACGGCTCACGCTTTTCCGAAAACGGAAAACTGCGCAACGGCCCCGCAACCGGAGATATAAAAAAGGGATGAGCAGCGCTCATCCCTTTTT
>JAFSGO010000016.1 GCA_017440765.1 Clostridia bacterium | reverse complement strand
TGAGAGGTGAAAAAGGATGTCGTTTTCATCGGATATTAAAAATGAATTGGTAGCGGTGAGCGGCGATACTTGCTGTGAGCTTGCACAAGCATACGGCATGTCAGAGTTCGGTCGTGCGTTTTCGGCATCCGCGGTATCGTTGCAGACCGAAAACAAGGCGGTTGCCGAGCGATATGCCGATCTTCTGTCTACCGTGTGCGGCGTGACGGCAGCGGTAGAGGCGCCGCCGTCGGGAAAAGCCGGCTTGTATACGGTATCCGTTGGTGCTGAGGACAGAAGGCGAGTGCTTTCCTGCTTCGGCCACGGCGGGAACGAGGTCGCCCTGCGGCTCAACCGTGCGAACCTGGACTGTGACGCGTGTGCTGCCGCATTTTTGCGCGGGGTATTTTTGGTGTGCGGTGCGGTGACTAATCCGCAGGTGGATTATCATTTGGAGTTCAGCGTGCCGCATCTCAATTTAAGCCGTGATCTGATCGCGTTGCTCGGCGAGCAGGGGTTGGCGGCCAAAACCGTGCGGCGCAAAGGCAATTATATCGTGTATTTCAAAGAAAGCGAGCAGATCGAGGATTGCCTGACCGGCATCGGCGCGATGAACGCGTCGCTCGAGCTGATGAACGTTAAGATCGTCAAAAACATTCGCAACAACGTCAACCGCGCCGCCAACTGCGAAACGGCGAACTTGGACAAAACGTTGGTGGCGTCTTTGCCGCAGATCGAGGCGGTGCGCAAGATCGAAAAAGCGATGGGGCTGGATGCTCTGCCGGAGGATCTGCGGGAGCTGTGTCGGTTGCGGGCGGAACATCCGGAGTACTCGCTGCGCGAGCTCGGTGAGGCGCTGGAGCCGAAGATCAGCCGTTCCGGTGTGAATCATCGGTTACAGCGCGTGTTGGAAATTGCAGAAACTATCAAGTAAAGGAGTATCCGACCGTGTCCTTCGTTCATCTGCACGTGCATAGTGAGTACAGTCTGTTGGACGGTGCCTGCCGTCTGAACGGACTGCTTCGTCGTGTCAAGGAACTGGGACAAACCGCCGTGGCGGTGACCGATCACGGGGTGATGTACGGTCTGGTTGAGTTTTATAAGGCCGCGAAAAAAGAGGGGATCAAGCCCATCTTGGGGTGTGAGGCGTACGTCGCTTCGCGCACCCGTCACGATAAGGTGCACGGCGCAGACAGTGAGCACCATCACCTGGTATTGCTCTGTGAAAACGAGGTCGGGTACGCGAATTTGGTGCGTCTCATTTCGGCGGCGTGGACGGAGGGCTTTTACGGGAAACCCCGCGTTGACCGCGAACTATTGCAGCAATATCACGAAGGGCTGATTGCGCTTTCCGCGTGTTTGGCGGGGGAGATCCCCTCGGCACTGCGCCGCGGCGATTACGCGGCCGCCAAGCGGATCGCTCTGGAATATCGCGCACTGTTCGGTGCAAATAATTTCTTTTTGGAGATTCAGGATCACGGGATGGCGGAGCAAGCCGCGATCAACGGGGATCTGGTGCGCTTATCGCGCGAGACGGGGATCCCGCTCGTGTGTACCAACGACGCGCACTATTTAACGCGCGAGGATGCCGCCATGCAGAAGGTGCTCCTTTGCATTCAGACGAATACGACGGTGGACGAGCCGAATCCGATTTCGTTCCCCACCGATGAGTTTTATATTAAATCCGAGGACGAGATGCGGGCGTTGTTCCCCTCGTTGCAGGAGGCGTTTGACAACACGGCACGCATCGCGGAGCGGTGTCAGGTAGAACTCGAATTCGGCAAGACCAAATTGCCGCATTTTGAAGCCCCCGGCGGGGACAGCTATGCGTATTTCCGTGCCGAGTGCTATAAAGGGTTATATCGCTTGTACGGACAGACCCCCGATCCCGCGGTGGTACAGCGGTTGGAATACGAGCTGGATACCATTCGCCGCATGGGATACGTGGATTATTACCTGATCGTCAACGATTTCGTGCAGTATGCCAAAACGCACGATATTCCGGTGGGTCCCGGTCGTGGATCGGGTGCGGGCAGTTTGTGCGCGTATTGCATTGGGATTACCGGTATTGATCCGATCAAATACGGGTTGCTGTTCGAGCGGTTTTTAAACCCCGAACGCGTCAGCATGCCTGACTTTGACATTGATTTTTGCAACGAAAAACGTCAGCAGGTCATTGACTACGTCATCCGCAAATACGGTGAGGATCACGTGGCGCAGATCGTCACCTTCGGGACGCTGGCGGCGCGTGCGGCGATCCGCGACGTGGCGCGCGCGATGGGGTTGCCGTATGCGGTGGGCGATACCGTTGCCAAGCGGGTGCCGTGGGAGTTGAACATGACCTTGGATAAGGCGCTCGCACAGTCCAAGGAACTCAAAGAGTTGTACGACAGCGACGAGCAGATCCGCCGTTTGGTGGATATGGCACGCAAGGTCGAGGGGATGCCGCGCCATGCGTCGACCCATGCAGCAGGTGTTGTCATTACCGCAAAGCCCGTGTCGGAATACGTGCCGCTGTGTTTAAACGGGGACATGGTCGCGACCCAGTATACCATGACCCTTTTGGAAGAACTCGGCTTGCTCAAGATGGACTTTTTGGGGCTCAGAAACTTGACCATCATTGACGAAGCCGAGCGTATGATCCGTGCACGTGAGCCGCATTTTTCCGTAAAGAATATCCCGCTGGATGCGCCCGCGGTGTATAAGATGATGTCTGTCGGCAACAGCGACGGCGTATTTCAGTTTGAATCTGCCGGTATGAAGCGCGTACTCACGCAACTAAAACCGGATCATTTTGAAGACTTGATCGCGGTGATTTCGCTGTTCCGTCCCGGCCCGATGGAGTCGATTCCGCGGTACATTGAAAACCGGCACAATCCCGCGCGTGTTACCTACGCGCATCCGCGCTTAAAGCCGATTTTGGAGGTTACTTACGGCTGTATCGTTTACCAGGAACAGGTGATGCAGATCTTCCGCGATCTGGCGGGGTATTCGCTCGGTCGTGCCGACTTGGTGCGACGTGCGATGTCCAAGAAGAAGCACGACGTCATGCAAAAAGAGCGCGAGATCTTTATCCACGGTTTGACGGATGAGCAGGGAATCGTTACGGTGGAGGGCTGCGTTCGCCGCGGGGTGCCTGAGGCGGTTGCCAACGATATTTTCGACGAGAT
>JAFSGO010000126.1 GCA_017440765.1 Clostridia bacterium | reverse complement strand
CGTTTCAAGTTCTTCCGACGACACGATAAGCCGCACCATACGGCGGGTGGCATCTCCCATGCGACGGGAAGTATCCCCGCCACGGGTAAACCATCCTTTTTTTACCATCCGTTCCGGCAATTTATCAGCATCTGACAACCCTGCACAGCTGAGCAGTTTGTCGCCTGCAATACCGTCGGGAGAACGCGCTGACATCGTACACGCAAGTGCATACAGTGCCGCTTCATCGGATGACATTGCTTGCTTTTCGTGTTCAGGGAGCGGCTGTACCGGTCGATAGATGGGTTTCACATTCCAGTATAAACCGGTCGGCAGCATGGCACGCACCGCATCAAACACGGTGCAGAAGGTACGTTCCTTCATCCACTGCGTCAATGCCATTAATTCTTCACTTAACAGCGGCTGTTCATCGAGCACCGCCATCACCGGTTTGAGCGTTTCTGCTTGTTCCGGCGCGACGTGTTCCAGTTCCATGACAATTCCCTGCCGAAAGCGGTTACCTTTTCCAAAAGGCACCAACACGCGGCAACCCGTCACAAGCTCCGTCAGATCCGGTGTGACGCGGTAACTGTACAGCTTATCGAAATGAAACGCCGTTTGTTCCACTGCTACCTTTGCCACAGCGGTCTGCGTCATACCGGCTCCTCCCTAACTGTGATAGTGTCAGATTAGTCGTTGGAAGCGACCATCTTATAATCGCCCTCGGTAAAATCCAAGATCGCCATGCTCACCGGTTTTTCGGTCAAGACAACGCCGTTATCCTCTGCGTCCTGAGCAATGCTGCGGGCACGCTTGGCAACACCGATGACCACCGCATAGCGGCTGTTTTTACCCTTCAATTGTTCGATATCGGTCGGTTTCAACATAACTTTTTCCTCCTATGTATATGTTACTGCGAAATTTTTTTGTATTTTTCGGTTTCGATGATGGTGTTGAGCCGATCAAAGGCAGCATCCACCTCATCGTTTAAAACGGTATACTGATAACGGTCAATATATTTAAGTTCACTTTTGGCAGCCGCCATACGCGCTTGTATCCACGTTTCTTCCTCGGTGCCGCGACCGCGCAAGCGTCGCTCTAATTCATCTAACGAAGGAACCGTCAAAAAGATTGAAACGTAGTCCTCACAGCGCTCCATCACCTGCAAAGCACCTTGCACGTCAATTTCCAAAATCACGTTTCGTCCGGCTTTCAGGTGTTCCTCAACGGCGGCACGCGGTGTACCGTAATAATTCCCGCTGTACTGCGCGTATTCGAGCAGCTCGTCGTTTTGGATCATACGCTCCACTTCTTCGCGAGTCTTGAAAAAATAATGAAAACCGTCGATCTCACCCGGACGCGGAGCGCGCGTGGTAACCGACACGGAAAGAACGGTATCGGTGCGCTGCTCTAAAAGCTTTGCTACCAACGTTCCCTTTCCGCAACCGGACGGGCCGGAAAAAACGATCAGCAAACCGGGTGCGGAATCAATCGCCATGATCGAATTCCTCCTCATCGTCTTCAAAACGGTTTGCCACCGTTTCCGGCTGTACAGCCGATAAGATAACGTGTTCGCTGTCGGTAATCAGCACCGCGCGGGTGCGGCGACCGTACGTCGCATCGATCAGAGTGCCGCGATCTTTCGCATCTTGAATAATACGCTTGATCGGAGCCGATTCGGGGCTGACGATCGCCACCAGACGACCGGCGGCAACCATATTACCGAAACCGATGTTAATTAGGCGCATAGTGAAGTCCTCCCGCCGTTACTCGATGTTTTGGATCTGTTCGCGGATCTTTTCAATCTCGGCTTTCATGTCCACAACCGTCTGTGCCAATTGCAGGTCGGATGCTTTCGAGCCGATGGTATTGGTCTCACGATTGATCTCCTGTACCAAAAAATCGAGTTTTCTGCCTACCGGCTCATCGCTGTTGACCAAATCCTGCAGTTGATCCAAATGACTGCGTAAACGCACGGTTTCCTCTGCCGTGGCGATCTTATCGGCAAAGATTGCCGCTTCGGTCAGCAGGCGTTGTTCATCCACCGTTGCCGTCCCAAGCAGTTCACGCATGCGGGCCTCTACCTTTTCCATGTGTTCCCGCACCGTCTGCGGTGAACGTTCCTCTACTGCGGCAACCGCTTGCAACAGCGTTTCGCGGCGGCTGAGAACATCCTCGCGCATCCGCACGCCTTCCAACTCGCGCATCGCCACAAATTTCTCCAAAGCCACAGCCGCTACCTGCCGCACGGCGTTCCAGATCTCTTGCTCGTCGGTTTCGGTCTTACGAACGACGAGTACGTCCGGAAAACGGGCGATGTTCATGACCGAAGTATCGTTTCGAACACCCAGTTCCGTTTCCAGTTCACCCAAGGCATCATAGTATGCCTGTGCCAGCGGTACGTTTACCTCCACGACACTGTCGGCTTGCTCCACGGCATCCAGCGACACGTAAACGTCCACTTTCCCACGCGAAATTTCCTGTTGCAAATACGATTTCAGTTTATCGTCCAAAAAACCGCAAGTGCGCGGCAAACGGGACGAATATTCAAAGTAACGATGATTGACGGATTTTAGTTCCACCGTCACGTCCCATCCGTTCACAACCGCCTGATGGCGACCGTAACCGGTCATACTGCGTATCATACAGACACTCCTTTATAAGCGCGTATATCCGAGAGCCCATTTTAAGGGCTCTCGGATAGTGTGTGTAGCATTAGACGGGATGCACCTGTTGTTCTTCGTTGAGGTGCTTGCCGTCAATGTGATATTTTTCGTTGCGACGGTTCTCAAAGAACTTGACCGCCACCTGACCGAACTGCGCGTAGCTGAGCACGTCTTCTTCCTGCTCATACCACTCTTTCATTTCGTCACGCAGCTTATCCAGTTCCGGCTCCAAACGGTCCGCCGGACGGCAAGTGATGGGTTCCTCGTCACCGATGATCTTTTTGACAAATTCGGGATCGATCGGCGCGGGTGTCGCGCCGTATTCGCCGCGCACCAGGCCCTTAAACTCCTTGGTCACCATCTTGTAGCGCTCGCCGCCGATGACGTTGAACACCGCCTGCGTACCCACGATCTGGGACGAAGGGGTAACCAGCGGCGGATAACCGGCATCCGCGCGCACACGCGGAACTTCCATTAACACTTCTTCCAGCTGATCCTCTCTGCCCGCCTGCTTGAGCTGGCTGACCAGGTTGGACAGCATACCGCCCGGCACCTGATAGATCAGCGCGTTGGTATCAACCTCGAGCATCTTCGGGTTAAGCTGACCGTTTTCAAGATACTTCTTGCGCAGGCCCGCAAAATAACCGCTGACCTCTTTGAGCTTCACGAGATCCAAACCGGTATCGTATTCCGTGCCCGCCAAAGCCGCTACCATGGACTCGGTTGCCGGATGGGAAGTACCCATTGAAAGCGGAGAAAGCGCGGTATCGATAACGGAAGCACCTGCTTCGACACCCTTCATCAACACCATGTCGGCGATACCTGCCGTAGCGTGAGAGTGCAGCTGTACCGGAATGGAAACCGCGTTTTTGATTTCCTTGACCAGCGTATAGGTATCGTACGGAACGAGCAAACCCGCCATATCCTTAATGCAGATAGAATCTGCACCGGTTTCCTCAAGCTGCTTGGCATATTTCACAAAATGTTCGACGTTGTGCACCGGACCGGTAGTATAACTCACCGCGACCTGTACGTGCGCGCCTTTTTCTTTTTTGGCGGCCTTGATGGAGGTTTCCAGGTTGCGAATATCGTTGAGTGCATCGAAAATGCGGATCACGTCGATGCCGTTCGCCACCGACTTTTGCACGAAATATTCCACCACGTCATCCGCGTAATGCCGATAACCGAGCATGTTCTGACCGCGGAACAACATTTGCAGAGGGGTCTTGGGCATGTGCTTTTTCAGGATGCGCAAACGCTCCCACGGATCCTCATTCAAAAAACGAAGGCAGGAATCAAACGTCGCACCGCCCCAGCACTCCAAGGAATGGTAACCGACATTGTCTAACAGTTCCAGTGCGGGCAACATTTCCTCTGTCGTCATACGGGTAGCGATCAGCGATTGATGCGCGTCACGCAGGATGGTTTCGGTAATGCCAACCTTTGCCATGGTGATCCTTCCTTTCCCGAATTATTGCAGAGAGACAAGCAGCGTGCCGGAATCGACACTATCGCCTTTGTTGACATGGACACCGGCAACGACGCCGTCGCAGGGTGCCATGATCTCGTTTTCCATTTTCATGGCTTCCAGCACGAGCAACACGTCACCGGATTTGACCGACTGACCGGCCGACACCACAACGTTGACGATCGTACCCGGCATGGGAGCGGAAACCGTCTCGGTGCCGGCAGCAGGTGCCGGAGCAGCAGGAGCAACCGCCGGGGCGGGAGCTGCAGCGGGTGCTGCGGCGGGTGCAGGAGCAGCCACCGGAGCGGGAGCGGCAACCGGAGCAGGAACGGCAACAGAAGCCGTGCCGCCGACTTCTTCGACTTGTACGTCATAGGCCTTGCCGTTGACGGTGATGTTAAAACGTTTCATAGTATTAATCCTTCCTTTCACATTCAGGCAAGAGCCCATTATAAGCGAATATTCGCATGTTTCTTCGGT
>JAFSGO010000015.1 GCA_017440765.1 Clostridia bacterium | reverse complement strand
CATCCATGCCGGAATATCCGCTTTTTCTGCCAGACAAATATCATCCTTCGTGAACACCTTGTTTGCCGCATTTCTGTGCAAAGCGAATCGTAATTGCAAAGGATAAAATTCTCTGTTATCCCGGTATTCCGCAGGGGGAATTTTATACATTGACTTAAAGGCAGAAGAGAACGCCTGTTGACTTTCATAACCGCAGATAAAGGCGACTTCAATAATCGGTCTATCTGAAAATACCAAAAGTTTTGCGGCTTCGGTCAACTGACGGCGCTGCACATAATCATGAATTGTCATACCTACTGTGCTGGTGAACATACGGTGCAAGTGATACTTTGAATAGTGGACTGCTTCAGCAACCATTTCCAGCTCCAGCTTGCCGTCAAGATTGGCTTCAATATAGTCAATGACTGTTTCAATACTCATTACAGTCTTGTTCTCCATTTTGTTTTCCTCCTTTCTGCATATTAGGATAACAAAAATCGGTTTCAAACCTTTCATAATTCTTGCGGTTTTCACGCACAGAACTAATTTTATCCCCTTTGTTCATCCCAATCAAGAATGTAAATAGCCACGCTATATTTTGCGCCGTTTTAAGGGGTGTTCCTTAACGGCAAGCAGGGCAAGTGTAGCCACACTTGCGTTTTTGGCAAGCAATTCGAGTGTGAACACACTCAAAATTTTTGCGCCGGGCGGCGGCAAAAATGCTTGCCAAAATGCTTGTTGGGGAGCCTCCCCAAACCCTCGTCGTCGCAAAGTCCGCTTTGCTCCGTTTCCGCCTTTCGACGAAAACTGCACACGCTCCCTTGCTCCTCCTCTCCCCACGCAATCCGCTTCGCTGGGCTTGCGCGTGGCCCCCATCGGCTGCGGCCCGGTGTTGACGCTCCGTGCCTTAACTTTGGGACAAAATGTCCCAAAGCAGAAATGCCGGGGGACAGCAAAAACTGTTCCCCGGCAGATCGGAAAATGTGGAAAGTATTTAGCAATATCCGTACAGGACATATAATCATATTACCCCCTCAAAAAACGAGGCTGGAAACCCTTGCAAACAGGGCGTTTTTTCGGGCCAAATGTTCACACATCAGCCCTGCTTTTTGAGGTGTTCCCGGTAGCAGAAAACACAGCCAATCCCCCGCCAATAAGGACACCCTGCACAAGGCGTTCCTTCCGGTGCCTTCTGTGGGGCAGGTGTTTCTGAATGCGGGATCTCTTTCATCATGCGCTCATAGGGACTGTTCGTAAAGTTCATAAGTAAACCTCCGTTCTTGTTCAACCCAATCTCCCCGCCCTTTCCCAGTCATGGGAAAGGGGGCGGCTCTGGAGGATATACCCCCCCGCCGCGCCGCCGGGAAATAGAACAGCCGGGGCCGCCAGTCAAGGGCAAGCCGCCGATAAACGGCGGTGCTGACGCACCCTTGACAGACAGCTCCCGGCTGTTCTGAACGATATGTGGCGACGGGGGATATACACCCCGAGCCATATTGAGGGGAAAAGGTTTGGGGCAATTTGTCCCGAAGCATATTTAATAAATATAATAAGTGACGGGCTTTCCCTATCTGAAATGGTTGCAAAACTTGTTTGTAATATATTAGTCCAAACATATTGATATAATAATGTCGAAACAACAAGAAAGAGGTGACTCACTATGCCGAAAGCAAAAGCCGCAGAAAAAACCAAGGAAACTCCCGTATCCCCTGCAACAAATGCGCCCAAAAACGCCAAGCAACCCCGTATTCCACAAAGCCGTAGCCCGTTGTTCTCTTTGGAAGATGCATTGAGAATTCCCAAAGCAATAAAAAGCGAATTGGCCGGACAAGCAAATGTTCCCATTTTAGTTGCAAAAGCATGTGATATGTCACCTACAAGTTCTCAATGGCGCCTCTTATCCAGTGCTGCCGTTGCGTATGGTTTAACTACAGGTGCTTATAATGCAAAAGAAATTGGACTAACACCACTCGGAAGCAGAATTGTTAGCCCATTAAAGGAGGGGGATGATGCTCTCGCGATAAAGGAGGCCGCCTTAGCTCCTACATTGTTTAAAGAGTTGGCCGAAAAATATGACCAAAGTAAATTGCCTCGCGAGGATATTGCGCTTAATGTGATTGCGAGCATGGACATTCCAGCCGATCGCGTAGCCAGTTCGTGGGCTATTTTTAAAGCCAATGCAAAATTTTCTAATCTTCTTCAGATAATTAGTGGAAATGAATTTCTGTATTATCAACAAAGCACAAACAACGGTGCCTCTTCGGATGTCAGCATACAAGAACCGCAGATGGACGAAGATGCGGATTACGAACTCCCACAGGATGTTATGGACCGAATGAACATAACTCCAGTTGCGCCCCCAAAAAACATTAAGGTTACCGCATCGAGCATACCAAATATTTTTATATCGCACGGAAAAAATAGCACGACCATCGTTGGGCAGCTCAAGGAGCTTATATCGTACGGACAAATGAATCCGATTGTATCCGTAGAGCATGAAACAACAGCCATTCCAGTTCCTACAAAAGTGTTTGATGATATGCGTTCATGTGATGCCGGTATTATTCATGTTAATTTGGAGGAACACAACCTTGCAGATGGCACAATCTACACCCAAATTAACGAAAATATTTTGATTGAAATTGGTGCAGCAATGGCACTTTATGGTGACAGGATTATCCTTCTGTGTGAAAAGGGCACCAATCTTCCATCAAATCTTCAAGGCCTCTATCGTTGTGAATATACTGGGAATCAGTTGGATTACAGTTCTACTATAAAGCTGCTAAAGGCCATGCAAGAAATCCGCCAAAAGATTTCTCTTGCTTAAGGAACGATGAAATACTGATTGCCGACTACCCGAATACCATTTTTATCGTTCTGATTTCGTGGAATCCTATAATTCCACTCCGACCAACAAAAAGGCATCGCTTGGAATAAACAAGCGATGCCTTTTTCTCAGGGTGAATTTCTCCGTTTCTTGGCCAGGTGTTCCTCACGGGCGCTTTTTCTGCCTTCAGCCTGAATATCTCCGGCCTTGGTAAGCGCGATTTTTGTGAGGAAGGGACCAATGATCTCATAGATCAATACCGCAAACAGGGTGATATTGCGGACGATAACCCCGGCGGACCCAAGTTCAATTGCCTTGCTTGCCATACCGAGTGCGACACCCGCTTGCGGAAGAAGGGTAATCCCCAGGTATTTGATGACGTTGGGATCACTCTTTGTTATCCTTGCGCTGATTCCTGCGCCAAAGTATTTGCCGAGGGAGCGGGAAATGATGTAGCCAATGCCAATGATTGCTACGGCCGCATCCGCAAATACAGAAAGATCAAGTTCAGCACCGCTTATGACAAAGAAGAGGATCAGGATCGGTGTTGTCCATCTGTCTGCGCGCTCCATCAGTTCTTCTGAAACATCACAGAAATTACAGAACACCGTACCGAGCATCATGCAGGCGAGGAGCGAAGAAAAGCTGATATGCACAGATCCGATTTGAAATTGCAGGCAAGAGATCGCAACGGTCAACATAACGAATGTAACAGAAACAGCCATTCGTTTGGAGCGTGAATGAAAGTATTTCTCACATAGTGTAAACAGCAATCCAGAGACAAAACCAAGCGCTAAAGAGAGGAGAACCTCAAGAAGCGGTTCGAGGATAACCGACAGAACATCAACGGCTCCTGTGGTGATCGATTTCGCGATACCAAAGGAAATCGCAAACACGACAAGACCAACCGCGTCGTCCAAGGCAACTACAGGCAGGAGGATATCGGTCACAGGTCCTTTTGCCTTATACTGCTTGACAACCATCAGTGTTGCGGCGGGTGCGGTAGCGGTCGCCACAGAGCCCAGAACAATGGCTGCCGACAGGGACAATTTGTCAGGCATAATAAAATGCAAGGCGATCAAAGCCGCATCAACCACAACGGTGGTCAGTATTGCTTGAAAAATGCCAATGATCGTTGCCTGCTTACCAATCGCCTTGAGTTGAGCCAAACGGAACTCATTTCCCATTGAGAATGCTATAAAGCCAAGGGCCAAATCGGAAATAATGCCAAACCCTTCGAGTTGGTTTCCCGTGATTCCGATTCCGGGAATACCGAACGCACCGAGTAAAAACGGCCCGACCAGCACACCGGCAATCAGATAAGCGGACACAGCGGGGAGTTGGGCTTTCTTTGCCAATCTTGACAGAAGCAGACCTGTTAGAAGGGCGATGGACAGACTGAGTAAGATACTTGCGGTTGGGGTCATGCGTGAAATGCCTTCTTTCAAATGATGTAAGCTGCTCCGTAGATTGTGGAGCAGCTCGGAACCTTCATTATTCAAGTTCCAGTAGAATTATACTTACCAATGTTCTTATGTCAAGCCTTTCAGCCAATTTTTTATCCTGATATCCATGTATCCATCGAAGCCAACCAATGAAATATTTATCGGCACTCCGACCACGTCGTCGCGGACTTCGTATCGTTCGCGACGCCTTTTTTATTTAAAAGTCATCGCTCATTCACTGCGTCGCTCCTCCTTTCCAAATCGAACCCGCTTCGCTGGGCTTCGATTTGGTTTTACGAAACCTTGAGCTTCAGATCCTTTAATGACATTCCGACCAAGCTCAGTTCCTCCGCAGCAGCGCAGTTTTCCGCAGCATCGGAAAGCTGGTGAAAATATGCCGGTCTGCAGTTAAGGATCAAAGTCCCCTCGTCCGGCTTGAGAGCGCCGCAAAAGAGCGCCAATAACGTGGTCTTACCTGAGCCGTTCATGCCCACAAGGCCTATCCGATCGCCCTCGCGTATTTCTAAATTTTCTATATGGAAAAGAGTTCGTGCGCCGAACGATACGGTTACGTTCTCGGCGCAGATAAATGTTCTTTGCATAAAAATGCCCTCCTTGATTCTTTCAAGAAGGGATCATCCGAAAAAGCATATAAGGGTACGCCAAACCCCGAAAAAAGATCAGATAATCCCAACGCAATGAAAGCCTGCCAAAAACAGGCCTGAAACAGCGGCGTTAAGGTTACCTGATTCTCATTTTCTCCACACTTATCCTTTCGAGGTTATATATATTACTATGGATCAAGCCGATTGTCAATGGGTTTACCTGCCTGTCTGTCGTTTTCTTTCTCGCACATTCGTCAAATCGACCACGGTTTGCTATCATGTTCTCAGAACCACAAGGAGGACGTGACTATGCGGACCGTTTTCAAAATACTGCTTGCCCCGATATGGCTGCTGCTCGCTGTACTGAAGCTCGCGTTCAGGCTCGCGGCAGGAGCGGCGGCGCTTGTACTCGCGATCAGCGGAGGACTGTTGCTCGTTTACAACCTGTTCCTGCTGATTATCGGTCTTGGTTCAAAGGAGCTTATGCTCCAACTCTTGACCGTCGGCGGCCTGCTGATCGCCATCCCGCTCCTCGCGGGGATTATGACCGGCTTACTGGAAGCAGCACAGGAACCCATCAAAGAATTCATTGAATCATAAAAAGGAGGATACAAACATGGACATCACTTACACCAAGCACGGGGACTATTACTATCCCGACCTAGCACTCCCTCCCCAGCCGACCGGGGATATCGGCCGCTTCGGACGTATGCGTAAGAAGTATTTGAAGGAGCATCAGCCCGACACCTTCGCGTTGATGCTTATGGAAAATACTCTTACGGAACACCTCGTCGAAATCGACCGCCAGGCCAATGAGCAGATCGAACTCATCACCTCCCAGCTTGCCAAGGCCGAAGGCGTGACCGAAGACCTCAAGGCGCGTGATCAACTCGAATGGATCCGAAGAATGAACTCCTGCCGAGCACGAGCCGAGGAACAAGTAATTCGAGAAATAGTGTTGGAATGATCTCATCAACGGGCTGCGTTTCACGACGCAGCTCCTTTTTTAAGTTTATGAATGAAAACGACCCTCTTCTCCGTTAACCTTATGTAAACAGCAATGAACGGAGGAGTGGAATGAACATGAAAAAACGGATCAAAGGAATAGCGTGTTTGCTGCTTGCATGCTTGTTATTAGTCGCTTCCGGCTGCGTCAAGACGCCGGAGGGTGAAGCGGTCGCTGCCAAGACGAAGATCGACGGAATGCACGTGGGCGAGTTGAAGTCAGAGGACGGTACGCCGACTCCACAGGATCCGGGTCAGCCGGAGCACATCACGGAGAGCTGGACGCAGGCTCTCGGCGACCCCGACTTCGGCGGAGCGGGGACACATCAAAGGCTCGATTACACCGTCAATATAGACGCCGACGTCATCGTCCCTTCGGGCGGGATATTCCCGGTGTACGGGGTCGCCAAAGCGAAGTACATGGATGAAGATCTGTTCGACAGGTTCGTGACGGTACTGTTCAAGGACTGCGAGGGCATAGGCTGCGCTCCCGACGGAAGAAGTTACGAGAAGGGCTGCTTCGATTCGGATGACCGACTGGTTTCCGGTTCGTGCTGCGTTAACGGAGCGAACATAGAACACGATCTCGATTTGTTACAAGGCAAGGCCGGCATTTACAGTGACGAAGACTATTCGTACAGGGAGTATTTGCTGTTTACGGCAAGTGAAAACCGCACCTTGTCCCCGAATCTCGGTGCAGGGGGAGGGGACGTGATAGGCCTGCCGGACTATGTTTTCGATTACTACGGTGAGGGCAGCATGTATGAAGGGATAGAGGGCGTGAAGCCCGTTGAAAGGGAGCTCCACCGCAATGAAACGAGCCCGGAGGACGCGCTGAAGATCGCCGAGGAGTTCCTGAGTAAGGTCGGACTTTCAGACACCCTGACCCTTGCATACTCGGGCAAATCCCGCCTCAACACCACTTTGCCCACCATGAGCTATGAGGCAATGGGCTTTGCCTTCGTGCCCAAGGTCGGCAACGCCCGCATGGCGCCGATAGATATTGACGATACCGTGAGCACCGCAAGGCTCAGATACAGGAACATGTCCGCCGGTATGGATTTCGACGCGCTGTGGCTTCCGAACGTGCTGCGCATTTACGTTTATAACGGCAGGATCTTATACCTGCATTGGACGAGCTGCACCTCGGACAACAACGACGGCGTGATCTCACGCAACGCACCGTTAAAACCTTTCTCCGAGATTTACGAAACGTTCAAGGCAAAGCTCGACCTTGCGTGTAACGTCCCGCCGATAGGCGTAAACGAGGCTTCTCCTAACGAGCAGAAGGTCAATATCAACAGTATCGAGCTGTGCTACTACCGCGTAAAGGCCGGAACCGGCGCGGAGGACTATGCGCTCGTCCCCGTTTGGGTGTTCATGGGTAATATCGAGTGGAAGTATGACGACCCCTCGCAGGCGCAGCTTATTGCCTCGCCTGACGGGACCGTGATACAGGGCGGCGCCGGGTACTGCATTATGATGATAAACGCCATCGACGGCAGCATCATCGACCTTACGCGTGGATACTGATGAAGGAACGATACGTTATGAGATTCTTGCGAACATTCAAAAACGAGCTTGCCCGCGCGGTACTGTCCCCGCGCTTTGTCGCGGCGGTCGTTATTATCCTCGCGGGGCTGATCTTCGGAGGCATTAAGGAGCTCATAGAGTTTTTGAAGACCCTTCCGAATACGGAGCCCGGCTCTTTAAGATTCGGCATGGAGCACATGTTTTTCTCCATTGCGGTCAATTCCGACGCGGCGCATTTTGTGCTTCCGATCGCTGCGGCACTGCCCTGCTCCGTGCTTTTCATAGACGACCTGACCTCGGGCTTTATTAAGGCCTATGTGTCGAAAACCGGACGGGCGGCATATATCGCCTTGCGTGGAGCCGTCTCCCTGCTCGTTCCCGCACTTGCCGCCGCGCTTGGGATGACGCTGTTTTATACAGCGCTGTATCTTATTATTTCTCCCTATTGTGCACCTGCAGACAGTGGCTTCTCCATGGGCGAACATATTTTGAGCATCTTGCATGTCGTTGGTCTGTATTCCGCAGGTGCGGCGCTGTGGTCGGCGGTGGGACTCTTGATTGCAGGCGCGACCGTCAACAGGTTCTCCGCAGTCGCCTCGCCGTTCATACTCTTTTACCTCATGGAGATCGCGTTCACACGGTACTTCCCAACGGCTATGCGGCTCGTGCCATCGATGTATTTGAGTACCGATTCGCTGTTTGAGAGCCCAATGACGCCAATCCTTATAAGTCTTGCGTTGGCCTGCGTGTTTATAGCGGCCTTCAGCGCGGCGGCATATACAAGAATAAGGAGACAGATATGAGAACAGCAAAAGTATTTACTGCCGCCGGATACAACTTCCGCCGCTGGCGCGGGAACCTGCGCGTGATATTCACATTTCTTTTAATGATAGTGCTCTGCTTCTTCCTGTCCGGCAAGGTGACGGGATTTGCCGAAAGGAACGGAACGGTGATGCAGCTCGCGGAGCCTTTCATCTGGACCTTTGACGACGCCAACGCCATAATGCTTGCCTCAATGCTGCTGATTTTGATGCTCGGGGACATGCCTTTTCTCGAAGCCGATACGCCGTATTTCCTTTCGAGGATGAGCCGAAAGCAATGGCTGACCGGGCAGGTCGTTTACATAGCCGCATGTGCGCTGTTTTACTGCACTGCCGTGCTTGCGGTGACCTCGCTCCTTTGCATGAGGACGAGCTTTATCGGCAACAAATGGTCGGAGACCGCCGCAATGCTCGGCTTTTCCGGTGCTGGAGATGCAATCGCCGTTCCCGCGTTCGTGCGCACCATGGAGACGACCACGCCTTACACCTGCATGTCGGTTATATTTGCGCTTATGACCTCATATACGCTCGTGCTCGTGATGCTGATGCTTTTCATGAGCACAAGGTTTGGCAAGTCGGCTTCGGTCGTATCGGCGTTCGGGCTTTCGCTGTACGGCTATCTGATGAACCCGCAGCTTGTCAAGACCGTTTTCAACATTCCCGAATCGGGGATGTATCGAGCCAATCTAATATTCGGCTGGCTTTCACCACTGAACCATGCATCCTACCATATGCACAACTTCGGGTACGATAAGCTGCCCGCTATATGGCAGTCGATATTGATAATGCTTGGGCTTTGCGTGCTTTTATACTTGGGCTCGCTTAGGACGATCAAACGCTATAACTTCAATTTCTCGAAAGGAACAGGAAGGTTTTGATATGGAGAACGCTATTGAAATTAAAGATTTGAAAATGACATTCGGCAAGGACGAGGTGCTGAAAGGCATAACCCATAGCTTTGAAAAGGGAAAGGTACACGGCATAGTTGGCAACAACGGCTCGGGAAAGACCGTGATGATGAAATGTATCTGCGGCTTTCTGAAGCCGACCTCCGGCACAGTAACGGTCAACGGAAAGGTGATAGGCAGGCAGGAGGATTTCCCGAAAAGCCTTGGACTGATAATTGAGGCCCCCGGATTCTTGCCGCATTTGTCTGGCTTCCGCAATCTTTCCATTCTCGCGTCCGTCAACAAGAGGATTGACAAAAAACGCATTAAGGAGACCATCCGCCTCGTCGGGCTCGATCCCGATATGAAGAAGCCCGTGGGCAAATACTCCCTCGGTATGCGTCAGCGTCTCGGGATAGCGCAGGCCATAATGGAGGATCCCGAGCTCCTTATACTCGACGAGCCGATGAACGGGCTTGATAAAAACGGCGTTCAGGAAATACGTGGGCTGTTGAAGGGGCTCGTCGGAAAGGGCAAAACCATCATCCTCTCCTCCCATAACCCTGCCGACATAGACGCCCTTTGCGATACCGTTTGTGAAATGGACGGCGGCGTACTGACAGTCATTAAGAAATAATATATTTATCTGCGCTGTCATATTATGAATGATTTTGCCGTTTTCATGCGTTATCCTAATATAAGGGGTATTGCAATGAAAGCGGAAACCGGCGAAAACTGCGAACAGCTCAAGAGGGATGCGGCGGCAGAGCGCTGCATATCAAGGCTCGGGAAAGGCGATATAGACGCGCTCGACGAGCTTTATTCCCTTGCGTCTCATTCGATATACAGCTATGCGCTTTCCGTGCTCGGGAACCGCCATGACGCCGAGGACACCCTGCACGATACCTTAGTAAAGATATTTGCGTCGGCAAAAAGCTATAGGACGCAGGGCAAGCCTTTTGCTTGGATCATCCGTATCGCAAAGAACATCTGCATTGACCGAATGCGTCTTCGCAAGAAGGAAGCGGCTTCAAGCCTTGATAATGAAGCGGATACGCTCCCTGTCGATCCTATCGCGGACGCGGAGGACAGGCTTATGATACAAAGCTTTCTATCGGCGCTTTCGCCAGAGGAACGGCAGATAGTATCGCTTCATCTGATTTCTGGCTTTACGTTCCGTGAGATCGCAAAAGCGCTCGGCCAACCTGCTCCAACGGTAATGACGAAATACCGAAGAGCGCTGAAAAAACTGCGCAAGGAATATGAAGGAAAGGAGCTGTGGTAAATGACAGTAACAGAAAAAGAGCTCGAAGCCAAGCTGAAAAAAGCAATTGAAAACACCACGCCGGATGTGCTCGAGAGGGCGAAAAACTCTTGCCGTAATCTGTCCACTGCTCCCCAGAAGGCCTTGAACGCAAAGCGCGCATGGCGTTATATCGCCGCGGCCGCCGCGGCTGTGCTTCTGTTTGCGATCGGCATGGTCATAGGAACTGTTATTCACAACGCACCGGATAACAAGGTGTTTGCCACGGTATCCATAGACGTGAACCCGAGTCTTGAGATAAAGATCAATAAAGAGGAAAAGGTGCTTGATGTCATCCCCCTGAATGACGACGCAAAAAAGGTCATAGGCGAAATGGATTTTTCGGGTGCAAGCATGGAGCTTACAGTCAATGCTCTGATAGGTTCCATGTATCGTCTCGGGTATCTCAATGACGAACACAGGACGGTGCTCGTCAGCCTTGACAACGAGGACGCCGCAAGAGCGGCATATCTGCTCGATCAGCTGACGGCGCAGATCTCCTCGCTCGCGGAAGCCAACAACGGCAGGGTGATCGCAAACACGTACGAAAGCACGGCGAACCTGAGGGAAATCGCTGCAAGGTATAGAGTGCCGGAAAGCAAGGCTTCGCTTATCGCAAGGCTGTTGTCGGCCGATCCCTCGTGGGCAGATATGCGATTGGGGCTTTTCAGCATAGAAACGCTCACCCGGCTTATCGCTTCCGCCGAGGCGGGGACGCTCGTATCGTCAGAGTTCGACGCACCATCCGAAGGAGAGCTCACTATGGACGAGGCGTTCATTCAGGCTCTTGCGTTCGCGGGAGTGGCCGATGAAACGCCTTTCCTCGGCTACCGATTTGAATACGATGAAACCGGTTGGCTGGTTTACTCAGCCAACGCCGCAATGCCCGATACTCCGATCGCACGGATCAAAACCGCAGTCGAAGACGGTAGGCTAACCTATTATATCCAGTTCAGCACGTATGATTGCGATTATATGATTGAAATGCCGGCAGATCGCATCAGCGGCTCGGCAGTCGCTTCGTCGGACCCCTGCACCGGGGATAATCCCATACCAGCGGGTGATGCGCAATGATTTTTGAGGTCGCGATTCTGTATCGATATTGACCGCCAAGCCATGGAGCAGATCGACCTCATTACCTCCCAGCTCGCCGAAGCCGAAGGAGTCAGCGAAGAGTTTAAAGCCCACGACCAACTCGGCTGGATACAGGCGATGACCTCCTGCCGGGCGAGAGCCGAGGAGCAAGTCATCCATGAGATCGTACTGGCATGAAAAAAGGGGCTACACCGTTGTGGTGTAGCCCTTATTGGGGATAGTTAGCAATAATAACATGATTTGCAGAATCTGTGACAGTTGGTTTGTTTGCATATTCATTTTTTCATATATCAATCAGCTCACTCGAGCATCATGCAAACAATGGCTTATTCCAGTCCCACCATCACAAAATCGAATCCTTTTGCTTTGAGTTTTTTCCAGAGCTCTATGCTAAGATATTTGGCATAAGTTGAATCACTATTACGCTTAAACTGTGTTAGATACCCTGCAACGTAGTATATTTTGGAGCTTTTTAAGCGAGCAATAAAATCATCTTTGCTGATAGTTACCTGCCTGTTTTCCTTTTTTGCCTTTTCTACAATTTTATTATAATAATCCGCAAAAAAGTCTGTTGAATCATAGGAAACACGGTGCATATTTAGATACTCTGAAGAGGACAGTATCTGATTTGTCAAATCGCGCACACCTGCGCCACTAAAAGAGTCCTTGTTATGTAACAGATAAACTGTGTGATTATCACTCTCATCAAACAGGATGGCATCTGCAATTTCAATATTCCTCATTAGAACTTCATGAGCAACCTGAACCCCTTCTTTATGCGACAGCCATTCGTTATACTTTGTTTCTGTAGGTGCTGTGTGGGTCAACCCCCATTTTGAGATTATCCCATCTGCAACAGGCTTATTGTTATCAAACAAGTCCTCAAATTCTTTTGATAGGAGAGCATCGTAGTGATTGTCGAAAACATACCAGCTTCCATTGAATAGATAGCACGGAGCCTTTGTCTCGCCATACTCGACAAATCCTTGCAACGCATCAAATATACTGAGGGGGAACAGCGTTGTCTTTCCACTGTTATCCTCCGCAGTTAATTGCCACTGTTTAAGCATTATCTTGACGTTGGTTTTTGACACTTTTTTGCCAGCAGCGCTTAAAAGAGCAAAAACTGTTGGCAAGTCGATAGGTTCAACTTGGTCAATAAGTATTGCATCATCATTATCTTTAATTATATAACGCGATGAGTTTATATAGTATTGCTCAAATTCATCGCCGACGAGCATGAAGCGGGAGAGGTCACCTTCAACAAAATCTGAAACCATCTTTTCGAATAGATCGGCATTTTTTATACCCTTCTTGCGCGCAAGAACCATATAGTTTAAAGCGAAAGCGTCATCTCTTTCCTCGACCTCTGCAAGACAATGTAACAGGTTTACCAATTCAGTGAGAGATAGACTACGGCGAACAATGAATGAGTCTTTATTAACGAGATTCGTTTTCTTCTGGTCGGACTCACTCGAATCAAATGAGATGCCAATACCCTCAACGATCGAACGCTCTGCCTCAACTGTTAGCTGACGAAAGACACTGCTCATATCTTGTTCCAAAGATAAAGACGTTGTTTTTCGATTAGTTTTATTTGTAGATGCTTGGTTGCCAACCAGGTTGTTTTGAATCACACTTTTTACGATCGGATTATTGCGTTCTACCAGTTTCGGTAGCAGGTATAACCCGTAGTTTTTCACAATGAATTTGCTGATATAGTTACTGCCATAACCGCCGGTGCATGCATACAGCTTTGATCCTACCGCGTGCAAAAGAATATATGATACGTTTGTGTTAGTGAGAAATCCCGGGGCCATTTCTGCCTTTTCGATTTCATTACTGGCAATTATCTGCTCTGCAACTGTTTTCCACGCAGGCTGGTGAACCGTTTTAAACACCACTCCACTGAAACTCTGATACTGAATCTTTTGAATCTGGGAGAAAGACTTCTTCTTAACAAGAGAACAGACACTATTGATTAGAACGGCAATAATGTTTTCAATGTATTCTTTTGTTCCCCGTTCTTCGGAAATATCGAAAGTGCTTTCAACTGAGTCAAAATCAATTTTATAAATACTAAACTGAGTTTCAGCAGAAAGTTTGCTCATATTATAACAACCATCCTTTGCATTTTAAAATCGGTTATCACAGCAATTAAAAACTCTCCGGCACGAGTGCCAGTTTATTGATCGACTCATGTGCGCGCACCAGGGCGTCGTAAACGGCGAGGACGTCTTCGCTGTTCCATGTACGAAGGGATTTCTCGTCGATGACGCCGGCGCTCTCGCGAATGATCTTCGCAAGCTGTTCTTCGTCTGCCACGGCGACAACGGCCTGAACGGCGGCGTTGCTCTGTGCCTTTTTGAGGTTCAGGATAAGGCTGTCGATGGAGCCCTTGGACTGGACTTCAAACACATATATCGCCTTTCCCATATTGCCTATCTTTGCTTCCCAGACGGCATCGACGACCGCACCGGTGGTGATCTTCACCTCTGATCGGCTTTCAAACCCCAGCAGCTCACCTATGGCAACGAGTTTTTCCTTTATCTCTTCGTGCAGCGATTTGGAATCACTGGCTGTTTTCGGCGTGACGGTCACGGGGACCTGATCTCCGGGTTCCTTCTTTTCGGCAAGCGGCAGAACCTCATCCCACAGGAAGTAATCGACCGCCAGCAGATCGCAGTCATCCACCCCGGCAGCCTTGAGCGCAGCCGAAATATCCTTCGCGATCGCACAAGCCTCCAGATACTTCTTCCCCGTGTACTGATAGTTGTATTTGGGCATATCCGGAATATCGAGGTATGTATAGCAGAGGATCGTCGTCTTGTTGAAAAGGATGTATTCGTTCGGGTTGGTATAGGTAAGAAGCTCGCTGATCGTGGACGGCCCCATACCCTTCACTTCTTTCAAGAAGGTGTTCCACCGTTTTTCAAACGAAGGCGAACCATACAGCAGTTCCGCGAGATGCTTTTTCAGCGCTTCAAAGCCGTTGTCGGCAATCAGCTTGTCCACAACGAATCTCTTATTACCCCACATGACCATGGACCAAAGCCTGCTCATGTATTCGAAGAAGTCTTCCTCGGTCATGGAAAGAAGCCTGTCCCGCGTAAACGACTGATAATAGGCTTTGCGTTCTTTGCGTTCGGTCCAGTTGTCGTCGTAGTAGGCGGCATTAGCCTTTTTGTTCTTGACGAAGACTGTAATAGCAGATTGAAGTTTAATTTGATTCATTTCCATTTGTCTCCTGTATTTGGACATTGTTCGCTTAATTTGGCTCTTTGTGGTTAATCAATTCTTTTGTCCCCGCGATCTTTTGATCCGTATAACGAACAACATCCTTGATAACAAGCTTTTGAACGGCTGATATCAGCAGCTCCATTGCCTGATAATCTGGTTGTCCGTCTTTTACTGGAAGCTTAATATCGAGAGCATCGGCATCCTTGGCATAGAAATTGTGACCATAATCAAACTTGCCGGTATGAGCCGCTTTGTGACAGGCGGAAGTTACAAATATCGCAGCCTTCATAGGAACAGTTTCCGTATGCACAATTGCCACATGATCATCACCGCCGTAACTGTAATTGCGGTATTTGGCGGAACCGAACATATCAATGGTAGTCGTGTTCTTTTCAAACACTTCAACATCATTGCCGATAAAGGCAGAAACGCCCTCCTCAGCTTCACCTGCGGTTACAAAGGGCAGCGAACCAGGAATGCGATCTTCACTTTTCAGCCGTTTTCCGCGTGTGGATTTTCCATATAGGGATTTGAGATTAAATGTTCCCCACTCATATGTGCTGTACGCTACAAGGGCTTCTTCTTCCTCTTTGGACAATTTATGATTGTCCAGTCCGCTTACTGCTAAGTAAGCGGACAGCTCCGCTACAAAGGAATCCATAAAACCATAATCGATTTCTCCATCGGGAGTCGAAGGGAGTGTCAACTTAACATCTTTAATAATCTCCGTGTTGAAGCTTGAGCTTCCCCATGAAAAACTCCTAAACGCCAAATTCATTGTAGCAATAAAGAATTGAGCGTTGCTCTTACAAAACTCAGGGAATTTCGGCTTAAGAATCTTAATTTTGTCACCAGTAAAATACGGTTTTTCCTGATAAAACACAGTTGCAGTATCTTGACCAAAGGAAATTGTGTTTCCATCGTTAAGATACTTTGTATCCTCATTTATATACCCCTTTTGCCCGTTGTTTGTCCCCATTCGAACAATATACGGATACCTTCCGTCTTCATAAACACATACCTTATTCGCATCAAATCTCTTCTTGTAGGAAACCACCTCAAATATATCGCCGAGTTTATAATTGCCCCACTTAACAGTCCTCAGCCTTTCGTTAAGTGAGGCTGTCATTTTCCCAGGCGGTCACCCTCCACATCTTGGCTTTTCAACAGTTTGGCGACCTCATAAGCAAGATAGTCGCTGACCGTTTTCTTAAAATCTTCAAGTGTTGGTCTTGTATCGATTGGTGCTGTCTGATTCCAATCGTTGCCGTTTTCGGGATCAATGTGTCCTTCATAGTATTCTTTCTCTGTGTATAAATGCAGCTTTTCTTTCCCGAATCGTACCAAATCAACCAGTTCTGCATACCTTTCCTTTGCGTGATCGGTATCTCTCAGGTTGACACTTGCCTTTTTTCTGTTCGTTCTCGTGTATCCATCAACAGAAAAATCAATAAACCTTACCGTGTCGTCCTTGTGATGAGCCTCGCCAACCTTAAAGACATAAACATTGGTCTGTACGCTGGATTTACCGAGGAACAGGTCGATAGGCATTTTAATGCTGGCAAGTAATGTACTATGCTTCAAAATGCGCTTGTTATAATCTGTCGCTTTTCCGCTACCAGCAGAGTTTTGAATTATGATTGCGGCATATCCTTTATTCATCATAGAAAGCGCTCTTTCGACAAAGATCATACCATTTCCAGATGCAGAATAAGGAGGATTCAATACAAATGCAGTTGCAGGGAACTTTTCATTCTTTTTTTCGTCAAACCCATAGTTGCCGTTATACGATTTTAACGAGTCATCGTTTATAATATTAGCGCTTCCATCGCCCATCAGTATCATATTGAGGACAGCAAGCATATAAACGTCGGGAAGGATCTCCAAGCCAAGGAGTTGATTTGCTTTGATAGCCGCGGATTTGATTGCCAATTCATCCGGTGATTTTATCTTATCCTTAGCATCATTTAGCATTTCATTCATTGATGCAACGAGCAATCCCGCCGAACCGGTCGCAAAATCCCACACATATGAGTCCTTATCGACCCGAGCCAAACGAGCCAAGAGGGTTGATACATAAAACGGCGTCAAAACAACATCATTAAGTTTGTCTTGTGAGAATCCAAGCCAATTATACATTTCATTGAAGAGCTTCCCTGTGAAGTCTGTGCTCAACCCTATTTTATAGTATATCCCAAGGTCATCGATAATCTTTGTGAATACTCTCTTAAGCTGGCTTTCTCCGTTTTCGACTTTATTGATATTTTCGGCTGTAAGTGTATTCTGAAGCGTCCTTACAATGAGTTCGCGCTTTTCCTGCGGAAGCCTTTTTTCATTAAGAAACGCTACGATTTTTCTATGAATGATATCCCCGTCACGATTACCGATTTCGGTTGAGGACCTGAGATCGGACTTTTCGAGGGCGGCAACTTTTCCGGGCACACCGAGCGTTGCAATAATTGAAGCAGCAACGAGGTATACACGGTCGCGTTCACTAATACCCTTCTCGTTTTGGTATATGTCATTGTTGAGCTTGACAAGGCTCGCGTTGATCTCCTGCTCCCTATGCTCTCTGAGTTTTTCGATCTCTTCCGGCTGAAGCTGCAGCTGCTTGACCTTGTCTATAAACTGATCAAAGTTCCCTTTTTTCAAGAAAGAGAAATCTGTGTAATCATCAACCTTTTGTCCAATTCCGTAATTGCTTTTTGAGACATAATAAACGCCGATTTCGTGTTGAAGCGCACCGGAGTCATCCTTATATCCAGTCATACCGATCGCAATTATATCGGTATAGCTTGTGTAGTGTAAAAGCGCATTGGCATAGTGAACTGCACCATTGACGGCATAGGAGTTTATGATCTTGAAGTCGGGCTGATTTTTCGCGTTCTTGTTTGCAACCCGGCCCTCGGAATCGAGCATAACCAGCTTATCTTTATAGCCCTTATACTCTATAAGGATAGGATAATTAACGAGATTTTTGTCCTGTAAAAGCAGTTTTGCATCAGGCCGATTGCCACCCGCTCCGCCGTTCTTGGAGTAATAATCATTCAATGCCTGGTCAATTTCTGTATTCAGTGATTCCTACTCGAGCTTATAATCAAGCTTATACGATTTCATCCATCCGTTCGCCAGATCGGCAATGTTGGGCTCAACAGATTGCACTTTTGCCATGTTATATCCTCCGTTCGATTCCGCTTCAAAGTAAAACCTTATCGATTATGTTTAGGATATCAAGCCGTAATTACGCAATACAGCTGTATCCCGAGAAAGAAGCTTCTTCAATAATTCAATGTCGTCCACGCCAGGGTACATGTGCTTAATAACTTGATATATCCCCTTCACCCTCAACCTATCGATCTCGGGCACTAAGTTGTTAAACAATTCTTGTGGTGTTGACTGACTTAGCGGTTTGCCGGACTGCGTCGGCACAAGGAGTAAATAGTTCTTGTCGTCTCGCCATGCATCGAGAACGTTGTTGTCCCTTGCCTTAATAATGAAGTTGACGATCTCGGCGTGTTTCATGCAAAACTCAACTGGGTTCCTTTGATACAGCTGAGCATATTCGATGGCATCGTTTATGTCTTTTGCTGTACTTGCAACATCCGGAAGATCCAAATGCTGCCTGATTATTTCGAAGCACAAATCTTTGAATGCATTATTCATTTTACAGTTCCCTCCTCCGGCACGAACTCCATGATATCGTCGATCGTGCAATCCAGTGTTTCGCATATCTTCCCGAGGACTTCCGTTGAGACATCCTTACCTTTGGAAAGCTTGCCAAGGGCATAGTGCGTGATCCCGGCTTTGCGCTCGAGATCGCATTTCTTCATATCCTTATCGATCAAAAGCTTCCATAGCTTTTTATAGCTGACTGCCATGCGGATCCTCCCTTGCGTGAGTATATTCTTGCTGACATTATACATGAAATATGGTCAAATATCAACATAAAAAGATGAAAAACGATACAAAAAAACCGATTCATGCTTCAGTTACTTGCAGAACAACTTCATCCTCACCCTGCACACATGCCCCTGAGATTCCCGAACGAGTATCGTTTCGGGGATCTTTTTTAAGTAAAGCTTGCTGAAGTTCGTGGTGCCGTAATAAGCTTCGAAATTGGCGACGGGAAGGACGACCCAATCGGTATTCTCGCGACGGTTTGCAAGATAGAATGCGGCAATGTCCTTTAGGACGTCGATCGGCACATCCTCCGGGCAGAGAATGGAGAGCATATCGGAAACGTGCTGCGGGAGCTCGTATTCCTCCATGCGCAGCGGACCGGCCTCAAGCGCATCGGCGAGGATATCGTCAAAGCGCAGCTTCCAGCCGGCTTTGGTGTTGAGTGCGAATATCGGCACCTGCAGTCCGCGAACTCTCTTCTGCCATTCCTTTGTGAACCCTCGGCGCATGCCCTCGCACTTTTTCACGATGGAGCTGTGCACTATGCCGGGGTTCTTTTTCGCATAGTCCATTACCTTTTTTGCGTGACGGTAATACCAGCCGTTTCCGTTCTTATCCACAAGCTCCGGGAAGTCATCGGCCAGCTCCCGAAAGTCCACCGGCGGAACGGAGCTTTTGCTTTTGTCCGGCACGCTGCACCATGCCTTAAGAGCGTTCAGGGCATAGTCAAGCCTGTCACGCGAATCTCCCGGTAGAAGGCTCCCGTCCTTCGCATGGAAAAGATAGCCTCGGGCGATTGTCGTGAGGATGCGCTTGAAGCCGACGAAATCACACATCATATCGATAGTGAATCTGCCGAGGAAAGACCTATCCTTTTTCCCGGATGACCTATAGACCGGCTTGCCGGTATAGGCTTTGAATTCCTTCCACTCGTTCGTCATTTCCTTTTCCTCCCGCGTCTCTCGGGAACGGGCTCCGATACGTTCCTCATGACCGCTGCCGAAAGGACCTTTAGCGCGAATTCCCTTTCGCCCAAGGCCTCGGCACATTTGAGGACCTCATTATCATTGAGCCGATCCGCGTCTCTGTATGGAGGAGCTATGAGGTTCACACAGTTCAGGGTTATCCTTTCTTCATAATTCCCGTGCAGTTTGACTCCGATAAGCAGGCTCCTGATATCGCTGCCGTCGCCTTTGCGAACGATGTGTTTTGCAATATCGTTTTTACGGTTCATGTCATCCACGTCGCAGATCAGGTCGCCGAGCACCCTGTAGCCGCTGCAGCTGAAATCACAGAACAGCTCTGCTTTCCGGAGCAGTGCATGTATGTTAAAGTCATAAAGCGTAGGCTCTCTTTCCTCCTTCGAGAGCAGGTGCCACTTGATCTCTGAAAGCTTGGCTCTCGCTTTGCGCACCGCGATCGGAGCGGCGAGATCGAAAAGCGAATACAACTCGTCGACACCGTATTCATTCTCCTGCCCGCGGGCATACAGTATTTGCTCGATATCGGACCTGCGCCCCCTGTCTTTGGGAAGGTGTTTTATGTAGCGGATACGGCTCAGCGCTTCGCGATATGCCGATATGATAGCCTCGGTTCGCTCCATTGTGTGAGGATCGACGGTATCCCTCCAATTCGGATCCTTTGCGAAAGCATAAAGCATCTCCGCAGGCGCGGGCTTTGGCTCATGCTTTGGCGTTCCCTTCTCGAGCATATACGCATAATACGGCAAACGCTCGAGATCGGAGCTGACGTTGTCCCATTTCACGGAACCGATATAGTTCTTGATGCGCTCAAGCGTTGTGACCTCATACCATTTACGGTCCTCCGCGTCGTCAACGATGTTTTTGTATCGTAGGAACAGGCTTTTCTTCCCCTTGCGCTTTTCGAGGTATTCGGATAGATCCGGCTTAATGCCGCTCTTGGCGGAATCTATCTCAAGCCCGGTTAGGATAGCGAGCACTTCCGTGTCCATGCGTGCAAATTCACGCTCTTCGCTGTCGCTGTTCTCGTCATATGCAACGATACCCCTTCGGAGCGCGGCGTTGCTTATCTGACCAACGCGGGAAGAAAAGGTGCTTTTGACGCACTCGAGCCTTGCCTGCCAGTCGTTAGCGTCGGAGATAAGCGGTTCGGCAGCGGGTATCTTCAATACGGGCAGTGAGCCGGAGACTTCATAGCCGTGGAATACGCATCCGTTGACAATAGGATCGGCTATCGTCTTTATCATATCGCCGTCGTAATCCGCTCCGCCCAGGCGCTCCGGTATGAGCGAACGCGAATCGACCATCAGCACGTATGAAAGATGCGACAGGTATTTCTTGCGAAGCTTGCCGACGGTCGCCAGCGGCACGGCAAGCGCTTCTTCGTTTCTTGCGATATGCGGGCTCCGAAGGAGCGTATAGATCTCCTGCTCCTTATATCCGGGGAGAGGCGCGTACATCTCGTTTCCATGCAGGAACTCCCTTTCCAGCAGGCTAAAGGCATTGCCTTCCCCAATGGAGCTTTTTACGATATAGCCCAGAAGCCGCATGAGATCGTCGGAAAGATAGCGGTTGTCCCCTGCGACAAGAAGTCTCCCAAGTGCATAATCGTTTCGAATGCTTTCCGCCTTTTTCTCGAACTCCTTTGCGAGGATCGGTTCTTCGAGCAGGAGCGGGTTCTTTATCGCCGCCTGCAGGAGCGTTTTCCGTCTTTGCGACGGCGCACCTTCGGCATCCTCCAATTCATCGATACAGTGCTTCCTGCGGAAATCGGGATCGGCGATATAGGACCAGTACCGTTCCTCGGTGGTCTTGGTGAGCCACTGTCTTTCGTCGTTCGCGGGAGAACTTACCCAGCCTGACGGAAGATCGGCCGGGCGGAACAGCTCCCGGTCGATAGCAAGCGTGTTCAGGAATTGATAGTTCAGTTCCGTCGTATCCTGCATGCTGCTCTTATCCATGCCGGACACATACAGCCCGTGGCCGTATTCTCCGCATCTTTCAAGATACTCGCGCCATGTGAGCCCGTTCTCCGTCATCCATCCGAAGCCCTTGAACATGCTTTTCGTTATTATCATTTCGACCTTGCGCACGTCACGCTCTGTTCCCCAGATATCGCGAATGGCGGGGACCTTCAATTCCGCAAACAGCTTTTTGATATCCACCTCATGCACGACTCCCTTGATGTAAGGCAGACGTATCTGGAACGAATGATGCTCGCCGCTCCATGCAAGCCTTGAAGCAAACTCTTTTGAAACGATGCCCTCTCCGTCGAATTCGAGCACTTCGATATCGGCGGTCTTTTCGACTCGGCTGTATTTGCGCACCGGAGCATCCGTACCGTCATCCTCGACGGTGATGATATCCGCATCCCTGACTATGCTCTTCGGATTGTCGATCACTATGATGCTGTCGTCCGTAAGACTGCTGCAGTCAAGACAGCGGAAACCGTTCGTGAACATTAGACCGTTGTACGCATACAGCTTCGAAAGCTGGCACCGACCTATATCCATTCCCAGCATCATCCGTTTGCGGAGCGGTTCGAACACTTCCTCGCGTACGAACGCAAGCACGTTATTGCGGCTCATGCTTGCCGACCGTTCGAAAGCGACGTATCGGCAAGAGCCCTGACGCTTATAGATCTCGACGCCTTCCTCGCGGAACATGTGCGCGGCTATCTCCTGATGTTCCTTTACTCTTCCGACCGGCTTCCGGTCGAATATCCCGGAGAAGTCGATATAGATGAAAGTCTCTGAAAGGCAGTCTTCACCAAGAGGCATCTGTATCCCAAGCTCCTGCAGTACGGCCTTTGCCTGATAAAACATCGGGCAGTCATCCTGATAGGTTTTCTCGACAAGGTATTCGCTCGAATCGTCATACGGATCGAACTCGATACTATACCCCTCGCCTTTTTTGCGGGCAGCGGCAATTATGTTTCTCGCCGGTATTTGGAATATCTTGAATCTCTCGAGCTTCACGGTCTTCTCCATCGTTCGGTTTTCGAATAATTGTACCACTTTAAGGCTCCGGAATCAACTGTTTTGTTATTTGATAACTACCCCCAGTTTTTATCAAATAACAGCCTTTGAAGAGGCGGAAAGGAGCAAGAATGAATAAGCCGAAGCTGACAAAAGAGATCATGCGGTCGGAACGCCTTCGCGCGACGTACGTGCATGACGTCATTGATTATTTGGCCGAGAAGTGGGATATGGACCGTATCCTGAATGAGCCGGTCAAACCGATCGCGGCAAACGCGGAAGGGAAGTGAGCTCATTATCTGAAGCATGTTTCGCACTGCAGTAATGCGGGAAGAGAACTATTTGGACCGCCCATCCCAGGCGTAATGGGGAAATAAACTATAAGGAGAAAGTAGCAGAAAATGAAAAGAATCAATGACGCCGTCATCATCGGCGTCGACCACGGTTACGGGAACATCAAGACCGCGAACCACATCTTCAAGGCGGGGATCGCGGGGTACGATCACGAACCGCTGTTCACAAGTGACATGCTTGTTTACGGCGGGCGGTATTACGTCATCGGCGAGGGGCACAAGGAATTCGTGCCGCAAAAGCAGAGTGACGAGGATTATTACCTGCTCACGCTGGCGGGGATCGCGATGGAGCTTAAAGCCGAAGGGCTGACCGAAGCGGACGTTATCATCGCCGCAGGGCTGCCGCTCACATGGACGACCGGACAGAAGGCGGAGTTCGCCGCGTACCTCACGAGGAATGCGGAGGTCAGCTTCACCTTCCGCAAGGTCGATTATCACATCCGGATTCTCGGGGCGAGGATCTACCCGCAGGGATACGCCGCCGTTGCGGAATTCACGCCGTCGATGAAGGGCGTGAACGTAATCGTCGACATCGGCAACGGCACCATGAACACGCTGTTCATCATCGACGGCAAGCCGCAGGTCGGGCGAATGTTCACGGAGAAGTTCGGGACCCACCAGTGCACACTCGCGATACACGAAGCGCTCATGCGCGAGCGCGGAGTCGAGATCGACGACTCGATAATCGACGGCGTGCTGATAAACGGCACAGCGGATATTTTGAAGGACGATCTGAAGCTCATCCGCTCCGTCGCGGAGCAATACGTCGGCGGCATATTCCGCAGGCTGCGCGAGCACGGATACGACGAGCAGACCATGACGCTTTACGTCACGGGAGGCGGCGGGTGCCTCGTCAAAAACTTTTATCGGACGAAGCCCGGGCGTGTGAGGTTCGTCGACGACATACGCGCGGCGGCGAAGGGTTACGAATACCTCGCCGAACTGCAGCTGAAAGCGGAGCGGGGCGTATGAAGGACTCTCGCAGGATTAGTGTCAGATTCGACCTATCGGATCCGATTCAGCGGAAGGTTTACGAAGCACTTCATGAGATCGACCGCACCGAGCACGGATCGATGAGCGCGTTTGCGATAAAGGCGATCGGGGAATATCTCGACCGACTTTCTGATCGCGGTCGGTTTGATTTCACGCTCGAAGATGTACGGGATATGTTCCGCGAGGAGATACGGGAGCTCGATCTCGCCCCGCGTGAGGCCGAGCCCTCATTCACGCCTCCCGCGGAAATGACCGAAGAACAGAGGAAAGAGAATGATAGAAATGTACTTGAAACGCTCGATATGTTCACATGACGCCAAACAGCCCGATTTTGGCGCCATCAGGCCTGCGTCCGATAAACCGATGGCGCCACATGGAAGCACGAATAACCACGCCCGGCGGAAGCACTCATCCCCGCCGGCCGGCATACCGGGTATCCATGTAAAAAACGATAGCCAGCAGGGAACTTGTACGGCAAGTTCCGCCCCGCCGATTCGGGGAACGGCGGTCTTTTTAGGGGATGCCCCTAATACCCCGGCAAAGGCGGTGGCGCCATGAAAGAAAAGAAAGAGCGATTGGAGCTAAGGGTAACAGGTGCGGAGAAAAAAGCCATCCGCAGTAAAGCCGCAAAATGCGGCCTGACGATTAGCGAATACGTAAGGAAGAGAGCATTGGGATACGAGCCGCGCGGGGCTCCGACCGATGCTCTTTTTGATATCACGGGAAGGCTCTCCGAGCTGACAAACGGAGGGTTATCACCTGAGGCGGAAAAAGCGGTATTGGATCTGCTGACGGATATCCGCCGCGCCTTCTTTGAAAGCGAGGGGATGTGACATGGCAATAACCGGCTTCTGGCCGATAAAGGACAATATCTCAAGGGTCATCGATTACGCGGTCAATCCCGAGAAGACCATAGCTCCCGAGGATATGACCGACGATCTTAAGAAGGTCTTACGCTATACCTCCGATCCCGGCAAGACGGATAAGCTCATGTATGTTTCCGCTCTCAACTGCCCGTGGCAGCAGGCGTATGAGTGGATGACGGCTACAAAAAAGAGATATGGCAAGCTCGGCGGAAATACCTGTTATCACGGCTTTCAAAGCTTCTATGGAAAAGAAGTCACTCCCGAGGAAGCTCACGCATTGGGTATGGAAACAGCACGTCGCATGTGGGGCGATGAATATGAGGTGCTCGTTACCACCCATCTCAACACAAAGAACGTACACAATCATTTTGTAGTAAATTCCGTATCCTTCCGAACGGGAAGAAAGTACGAGAACCATAAAAAGGATCATCAGCGGTTAAGGGAGGTATCCGATGAGCTCTGCCGGGAACACGGGCTGTACGTTATCGAAAACCCCCGAAGTCATGGCTTGAGCTTCGCGGAATGGCGGGCTCACAAGGAGGGGCAGCTCACCATGAAGGATATGCTCGATCTCGATATGAGGGAGTGCATAGACCGTGCAGTAGACGTTCGGGACTTCTACCGGCTCATGCGGGAGATAGGCTATACGGTTGACTATCGATGCAAGTATCCTTCTTTCCTGCCTCCCGGAGGAAAACGTCCTCTGCGTCTTAAAAAGGACGGCAGGAGCATGACCGAGGACGACATAGAGGAAATGCTTTGGGACAGCTTCGAACGGCAGACGGAGATCCTTGTTCCGAAGTCCGAAAAGCCATTCGTGCCGTATCAGAAGCAGCACGGCTTCAGGGCGCTCGTTCTTTCGTGGATGTACGTGCTGGGGTGGATCGGCAAGGGCAAAAAGATCGCTTACCGTGTAAACCGCGAAGAGGTCCGAAAGCTCAAACGGTACATACGGCAGCACGACCTGCTCGAAAAGTACGGGATCGACTATGAAGATCAGCTTGACGCGCACACAGCAATGCGAAGTAAAGAATACGGCGAGCTGGAAACAAGGCGCGAGGCGCTCCGAAAGGAACAGCGGCGAAAGAAAGAGCCGATTCCCGAGATCGCAGAGCTCACAAAGCGGATGCGCTTCGTTCGTCGGGAGCTGCGTATCTGTGAGGATATCAAGGCCGATATCCCGAAGATGCGTGCGGCGTTTGAGGATGTGCCCATGATCGAAGGTAAGCCGCTGTATTATGAAGAAGAACGATAACACAATTTCACCGGGAGCGTCCGAAAGGGCGCTCCTCTCTTTTATCAAAAAAACGAAAGGAAACAAATATGCAAAACACAAACAATGCGTCGGTCATGATACCGGCAAACAATATCCGTCCCTTTATGGGACATCCTTACAAGGTGCTCGATAACGATGAGATGAGCGCTCTTGTAGAAAGCATCGGTGAGCATGGGATTATGTCCCCGCTCATCGTAAGACCCATTGAAGGCAGGCCGAATGAATACGAATTGATCTCCGGTCATCGCCGTCTGCATGCGGCGAAGTTTGCGGGGCTGACAGAGCTTCCGGCAGTTATTCGACACGTCACCCGCGATGAAGCGGTTATCATGCTCGTGGACAGCAATCTGCACAGGGAAAAGCTGCTACCGAGCGAGAAGGCGTTTGCTTACAAGCTGAAGCTGGAAGCGCTTTCACGTCAGGGCAGACGGACGGATTTAACCTCGTCACAAGTTGTGACAAGGTTAAGGACAGACGAATTGGTCGCTAAAGGAACAGGCGAAGGCCGTATGACCGTCCAGCGCTACATCCGCCTTACCAACCTCATTCCTCCCCTGCTTCGCATGGTAGACGAAGAACGCATCGCGTTCACTCCGGCGGTGGAGCTTTCCTACCTCACGCAGGAAGAGCAGGAAATGCTCTTTACCGAGATCGGCGTAACGTTCGCTACGCCCTTGCTTTCCCAGGCCTGCCGGATGAAGAAGCTCAGCGGCGAAGGAAAACTCAATGAGGAATCCATCGCCGCGATCATGGCGGAAGAAAAGCCCAATCAGCGCGAGAAGGTCAGTATCCCCATGAGCAGCATAGGCAAATATCTGCCCGACGCGGAACCCAAGCGGGTACAGGAATTCATAATCAAGGCTTGCGCGTTTTATAAGAAGCATCTTCAAAGGATCAGAGAGGAAGAGAGATAAATGCCCGAAAACGAAGAAACGAAAATAGAGTATGAAGAAAACCTGCTTGAGGAATTCGCCAAGGCCATTGCGCCGGATATCAAGGCTTTCTTTCAAAGCGACGAAGGGAGGCTGTGGTATGAGGAATGGCTCCGTGATCATCCGGAATATCAAAAATGACTTTGCCCGCACATTCGACTATGCAGCGGGCTTCTGTTATCATTACGGCAAAGCGACAGAAAGGAGCCGCGTATGAATATAGTCATCTACGCCCGCTTTTCGAGCTACAGCCAGACGGAGCAGTCGATAGAAGGTCAGCTGAAGGTATGCTATGAGTATGCAGAGGCAAACGGTCATACCGTCATCGGCGAGTACATCGACCGCGCAGTTTCGGGTACCACCGACAACCGTGCCGAATTCCAGCGTATGATCGCCGATTCGGAGAGGCATATGTTTGAGGCGATACTCGTCTATCAGCTCAACCGCTTTGCAAGGAACCGTTATGACAGCGCCATCAACAAGGCAAAGCTGAAGAAAAACGGCGTTCGCGTGATATCCGCGAAGGAGAACATTGCCGACGATCCCTCCGGAATACTCGTCGAGGGCGTGCTGGAGAGCATGGCGGAGTACTACTCCGCCGAGCTCTCATTGAAGATCCGAAGGGGTATGGGCATTAACGCGCAGAAATGCATCTCCAACGGATCAAACCCCGGGCTGGGCTTCAAGGTCAATCCCGATAAGACCTTCCGCGTCGATGAGGAGGAAGCGGCGATCGTCCGTGAGATATTCGAGCGATACGCGCAAGGCCAGACAAAGGCCGAGATAATAAAGGACCTGCAGAGGCGCAAGGTCAAGACCTCTCTCGGGAAGGATTTTTCCTATAACAGCCTCAGCAAAATGCTCCGGAATAAACGTTATATAGGCATCTACGTCTATGACGGCAAGGAAACTCCGGGAGGTATGCCCCGGATACTGGACGACGATCTATTTGAAAGGGTACAAGTCATGCTTGATAAAAATCTGCATGTTCCCGCACGCAAGCGGGGCGAAGGTGAGTATCTGCTCACGACAAAACTATTCTGCGGTCACTGCAGGGAAATGATGACGGGTTACGGCGGTACGAGCCATTCGGGTGAATACTATCCATATTACGTTTGCAAGAAAGCCCGCCGCGGGAAATGCGATAAGAAGGTCATCGGCAAGCAGAAGATAGAGGACAGGGTGATCGACGCCTGCCTTAGCCTGCTGACGGATGACAATATCGCGTTCATCGCAAAGCGAGTCGCCGAGGAATGCGGGAGGGATCCCGACAGCCTTACGGTGAAATCCCTGCGCAAGGCG
Organism: Clostridia bacterium; assembly: GCA_017440765.1. GTDB lineage: Bacteria > Bacillota > Clostridia > Oscillospirales > Acutalibacteraceae > RGIG3009. Next base: position 518 of record JAFSGO010000015.1, on the reverse strand, counting down.
ATACGTGAAGCAGAAACCGCGATCGACAACCTTTGGAGGATGATCGAAACCGGTCAATCGGTCGATATGCTTACCGAGCGCCTTGAACAGCGCAGAGCGGAAAAAGCTGAGCTTGAAAAACAGCTCGCGGCAGAGCTCAACCGAAAGGTGTATCTGTCGGAGCCGCAGGTCATGGCTTACCTTGATTATATCCGCACTATGCCGCTGCTTGATATTGAGAAGCGCAGGGCGATAATCAACATTTTCGTTCATGCGGTTTACCTGTACGACGATCATTTCACACTGATCGTCAATGCGAGCACTTCACCGCAGAGGGAAAAGGATATCCCACTTGATGACATCGAAAAAGCCTTTGAAAACAGTGAAGAGGCTGATTGCGGCACATGTTCAGCGATAAACGACACTGTTCCACCAAATGGACATTGGACGAACATCTATTTTTTCAAAGGCGGTTTCGCCGTAGAGGTTCGGTTCTGATGTCAAAACAGAAAATGAGGGTCAAGGTTGTAAAAACCTTG
>JAFSGO010000125.1 GCA_017440765.1 Clostridia bacterium | reverse complement strand
CGAGATCTCGTCCCGCGTGATCGGGGATATCTTGTATACCGTATCGCAGTATACCGTGCGCACCGCGCCGACCCGGGATGACCCCGCCACCTTCGTGCCGAGCATCGGGTGTGATGAGGAATCCGCCGTGCTGGCGGCGAATGATATTTATATCTGCGAGGAAAGCGCGCAGTACGTCGTGGTAACGGCGGTGCGCGTGTCCGATAAGGGTGAGCGGCTGTCGCAAAAAGCGGTGCTGACGGCGGGAAATACCGTGTACGCCAACTTGGAAAATCTGTACGTTGCCGGTGGGTTTTACAACGGTAAAACAAAACTCGTGCGTTTTGCGCTCAACGGCGGCAACATCGAGCAACAGGCGCAAGCCGAGATAAACGGCACGTTGCTTAACCAGTTCGCGCTGGACGAATACGACGGCCATCTGCGGGTGGTGGTGACCGAATACGGCACGGGCGGTACGACCAACGCACTGCTCGTGTTGGATAAAGACCTGAACACCGTCGGCGCGATCAAGGGACTTGCCGAGGACGAGCGGGTGTATTCGGTGCGGTTCGACGGTGCGGTCGGGTATTTCGTGACCTTCCGCCAGGTGGACCCGCTGTTCACGGTGGATCTGAGCGATCCGACCAAACCGATGATCCAAAGCGAACTGAAGATCCCCGGGTTTTCGCAGTATCTGCATCCGTACGGTGACGGGTTGCTGCTCGGTATCGGGATGGATGCCGACGAAAACGGACGCACGACCTTTATGAAACTCTCGATGTTCAACGTCAGCGATCCTACTGCGGTCACCGAGTCGGACGTGACGGTGTTGGATCAAAACTACAGCGAGGTGCTGAGCAATCACAAAGCGGTGCTGATCGACGTGCAAAAAAATCTCATCGGCTTTGCCACCGGCGACAACACCTATCACATCTACGGATACGATGCCGAAAACGGGTTTACGCTCAAAGCGCGCCTCGCGGCGCTGGACGCTCACGGTACGCGCGGCGTGTATATCGGCGAGTATTTGTACGTCGTATCGGCAAACGGTGTGCTGTCGTATCGATTAAGCGATTTTTCGAGTGTCGGTGTGCTGTCGATCGTGCAGCAGGTGCAAAAACCGACGGGAACGGCACGTACCTCGGCGGCCGTTTTTTAAGTAAATAAATTTTTTAAAGCCCTCCAAACGGAGGGCTTTTATATTCTTTGTAAAAATGGATATGCTATCACCGAGGTGTTGGTATGTCTGCATTGATTGAATTACAGCACGTTAGCAAAATTTATGACGGCGGGGAACAGGTGCGTGCGTTGGACGATGTATCATTAACTGTCGACGATGGCGAATTCGTGGCGGTGATCGGGCCATCGGGTTCGGGAAAATCTACGCTGATGAACATTTTGGGGTGCTTGGACGTGCCCACACACGGGCGGTATTTGCTCGTCGGGCGGGATATGAGCCGCGTGTCGCCCGCGGTGGGGGCGCACGTGCGTAGCCGTAAGATCGGGTTTATTTTTCAAGGGTTTCATCTGATCCCGTCGCTGACGGCGGAGGAAAACGTGGAGTTGCCGCTCATTTACCGCGGCATGGGGCGCGAGGAACGCCGCCGCCGCACCGCCGAGGCGCTGGAGCGCGTGGGACTCCGTTCGCGGGTGAAACATCGCCCGAATGAACTTTCGGGCGGGCAGCAGCAACGCGTGGCGATCGCAAGGGCGCTGGCGGCATCACCGCCGCTGATTTTGGCGGATGAGCCGACGGGGAATCTGGACAGCGCGTCGGGTGCGCAGATCATGGAGATGCTGCATGAACTCAACCGCGACGGGCACACGGTGGTGCTTATTACACACGATAACGCGATCGCGAATACCGCGCCACGGCAGATCGTCATTCGGGACGGGAGAGTGGTCCGGTGAAGCACGGGGCGAAACGAGAAAAACGGATAAAGTGGTTGACGGGATCTTCGGTGACGGTGGCGGGCGCGTTTGTGTTGTCGCTTCTGGCATTCGGGCTTATTTTTTTGCTTCCGGTTCTCAGTGCGCGGCTGACGCCCGACGATATACCGGAGGAGGTACTGGGTGAGCGCGGGATGGAACGGTCGGTGTGGCTTCTCTTTCACGACGGCGATACGCTGACGGGACTGGTAAAACTCAGTGCCGACACCCGCACCATGACGGTGGAGGCGGTGGGATATCCGCCCGGGACCGAACTGATCGACGGGGTGACGGTGACCACCGCCGCCGCGCTCTATCCCACGTGGGGTGAGCGGGTGGCGACGGAATTGGAAAACCTGACGGTGCTAACCCTGCCGACCGACGGCGCGGCGGCGTTGATCGGGCGCGTATCGGGAAATTTGCCGATCACCTTGCCGCAGGCGGTGGGCAGCTTGCCGAAGGGCGAACTGACGCTGACACCGTTGCAGGCGGCTGAGGTGCTGACCTTTGAGGGCTGGGAGCAAGGCGGCGTGGGACAGGCGTGGGCACACGCGCAACTCACTGCCGCGTTTTTACAGCGAACGCTGACCGATACGCTGGATGTGGATTCGGCGTTCGGTGAGCTGACGGCGGTGTGCGAGACGCGGCTGAACATCTCACAGCTTGAAGCGGTGAGAGGGGAACTTACCGCCCTTGCCGACTGTCGCATTTCTGCACGGGTCGCTGCGGGATATATGACCGGCGTGAAAGAACAACAGCGGTACGTGTTGGGATAAGCGGGAGGCGGTGCCTCCCGCTTAATGAATGTTGAATAGTGAATAATGAAAAATGAATAACGAAAGTGTCGCACAGAGTGCGACGGATGGTATTCTCTCCCTTCGTCTTTGCCTACGGCAAAGCCACCTCCCTCGTCAGAAGGAGGCGAGGTGAGGACGTGTAAATTTGCGCTAAAAAAGGTTGAAAAAAGACTTGACACGGGGGGCGCGGTGTGGTATCATGATTCAGCGATATGCGGGTGTAGTTCAGTGGTAGAACCCCAGCCTTCCAAGCTGGTTGTGTGG
>JAFSGO010000124.1 GCA_017440765.1 Clostridia bacterium | reverse complement strand
TTGCACATTCCAAATGCCGTCCAGCGTATCAACGTGTTCTTCAAAGCGACTGATCGTGAAATTGAAGGAGGGCTGGTCGACTAAGCGACCTTTTTGGCGTGTCTCCTGCCATGTTTCTTCCCAGGCGGCAAAAAACGCTTTGGTAATGTCGCAGTCAGCAACCCACATAACACCGCTGTTGTAATACGCGTCTCGGGTGATCTCGATACCGAGTTGGCGATTTAGCGAGACGGTTGCATTGATAAAACTGATGGACGCCTCCGTCAATAAAGCGTGCCCGTCCAACACAAAGCCGAGCGGCTTATCCGACACCTTATCCGGGAAAGGTCGGCAGATTACCGTGTCGGTGTCGATGAACAGCATATCGCCACGAATCCATTGGCGGCAGGTCACCTTGATATAGCGGGACTTTTCCGCTTGCGTGAGATCTGACGGCACATCAATGGGCAGCACTTCTGCCAAATCGAAAATCTCTGCGTTATTTTTTTGCAAGATGGCATAGGTGGTCGGATCAACCAGCACACACACCGGGCGCTCGGGCATATGTTTTCTGGTCGACAGCAAGGATATCATCAATTCATTGTAATATTTCAAATTCTCGTTGTCTGTCAGAACATATACGATTTTGAACATATGATTTCCTCCGCTTTATAATTTGGTAGTTATGTAAAACAATCAAAAGATTATTGCTTTTTTGAATACAGAAAACTGAGAAAAACCAACAGATGTTTGGCTTTTATGTTCACAAGAAAGCAAATCAGTTTATCGGGAATAGAACGAAAGTCTGTTGGACGAATTTTGATATTACAAGCGTGATATTGTTGCAATGCTTGTTTCGTATACATATAGCGCCGTTTATAACCAAGGGACGAACGGGAGAGATTAATAACAAGATCTCCGCTTAGAGATGAATATAAATGCCGTTGGATTTCTGCGTAAAACATTGACACGTTTTTCATTTTTTTTTGTTTTAATGTTTCAATTAACGCGCAGCCCGCTTTATATACATTAAAATAAATCTGTTGGTAATTTGCTATATAGCGTTTAGTTGCGGTAATCTGCTGAGTATGGAAGATGGAATAGCGATAGATACATGTTGGCAGGAATGTAATGGAATCGCAGTAATGAAGATACGCGTAATTAAAAGTAGCATCTTCCAAACGCTTAATATCGGAGAAACGAAGCTGATTTTTTTCGATAATCTCTTTTTTGTAGAGCTTATTCCAAAGCATAAATAAGAGGGTATTTCGATGCAGGATAGACAGTTCTTCGGCATAATCGGTAAAAGCCCCTTGCGGTGCGACATTTTTCGTTTCCGTTTTCAAAGTGCCGTTTTCGCATTCGTGGATAATGGTATAACCGCAAACAACTAGGTCACTATTGTATATTGTTGCATTTTCAAGCAAAACCTCTTAGGCGTTTGGCTCGAGGCTATCATCCGGATCGATGAAGTAAATGTACTTCCCGACTGCAGCATCCAGCCCAGCATTTCTCGCACTGCCGACACCGGCATTTTCTTGGTGTATAACACCGATACGGGGATCTCTTGCAGCATATTCGTCACAAATGCGGCCACAGGCATCGGGCGACCCGTCGTCGATTAAGATCAGCTGAAAATCCGTAAAAGTCTGTGAAAGGATCGAGTCGATGCATCGCGGCAGATACCGCTCGACATTATAAACCGGCACGATAACGGAAATGGTCGGAGTCATACTATCACCTTTCTGATGGTAGTTTTCTTTTTCGGGTAACAAATGAAAATGGCGTTCGATGGCATAAACGATAGGCAAAGGCGTTATAGCTAAACGGCCTTTACTATTCCGGTTTAGCCTCCATAATGGAACGCACACAGGCGACGACCTGCTCGTTATAGCGTTCCCAAGTGTATTGTTTGCCGATGCGATGAGCGGCTTCGCTCATTTGCGGTATGCTTTCGCGATGGTGGATGAACCATTCGATTTTTTCTTTTAACGCGGGGATGTCGCCGACAGGCACGATAAAGCCTTCTTTTCCCTCAGTGATCAGATCGGAAACGCCTGAGTTGGTTGAGCAGATGATTGGCAGTCCGCACGCCATCGCTTCAAGTCCAACTTGTGCCATGCCTTCCGTTAGTGATGCGATTACAAAGACATCGGCTTGTGTATAATATTGTTTCACCTTGTCATGCGTAACCATGCCTTCGAAAAAGATATTCGCTCGATCTTTGTTTTGCTGAACAAACGAGTCTTGCTCGTTATAGGCGCCTACCAAATGCAGTTCAACGGCATTTTGGGGAAGTTCGCTGACGGCTTGCAACAAATACGGAATGCCCTTTCGCACGTTGACTTGTCCAACGAAAATGATCTGCAGGGGTTTTGTTAAATCATATTCCGATCTGCATTCACCCGAAACGTTTGCTCCGTAGGGCACAATCAGGACTTGTTCATCAGAAACGCCACAGAAAACAAGTCCCTGTTTTACATAGTTTGAGGCTACCAAGAAATATTGTGTTTCTTCTATCTCTTTTTTATAAATTCGCATCATTCGCTTGTTCCATAGGTGGCTACTTTCCTTTTTCAAGGAATCGTCTCGCGAACGAGCGATCTCGGCTTCGAGAACAGTCTTTAAATAGGGTCTGGGGGCACTGGAAACA
>JAFSGO010000123.1 GCA_017440765.1 Clostridia bacterium | reverse complement strand
GGCGACCGGGAGTTTTTTCCGGCGCGGTTACGTCAATATGAGTCGCCGATAGATAAACCTGAACTTTCCATGAAGTTGTCGCGCGTGCCGGAGATTTCCGTGCCGTCGGGTGAAGAAATTGCCCGCCACGGCGGTTTGGTGCTAGTGCGTTCTCCCGAGGGGGAGTTGTGTCGGTATACGATCGGCAATAAAACAGGACGTATTCTTCAGGTCGCTCGCTTTTCGGAAGATCATTCGCACTGGGAATACATTCTCCTGGAAAGCCGGAAACACCCTGCATTGTCACTGACAGATTTTGAATATTTGCATACGGGGGAGGCGTTTGCCAACCGTTTAGCGTATTTGGGCGGGTTGGTGATGCATGGATCTGCCATCAGTTACGAGGGGAAAGGAATCGTGTTTTCAGCACCGTCCGGAACCGGTAAATCGACCCACGCCGGCTTGTGGAAAAAGCAATACGGCGATCGGGTGCTGCATATCAACGATGATAAACCGGCAATCCGTTTTGATGAGGGTGTGCCGCTTGTATACGGAACGCCTTGGAGCGGAAAAACCGATACCAATTCCAATAACTTTGCGCCTCTTAAAACGATTGTTTTCTTAAAACAGGCGTCGGAGAATCGCATCCAACCGTTGTCTGTGGCAGATGCTTTGGAACATATTTATCGTGAAACCGTTCGACCGTTTTATGATGAAGCGTTAGGGATGAAGGTTTTGGATACGGCGGAACGGCTGATTCAATCCGTTCCCGTGTTTTTGCTGGAATGTACGATCAGCAGTGAAGCGGTAGAACTTGTAAAAAATACCATGCAATGGTAAAAGGGGATAGACAAGATGAAATTGAAAGAGGGCTTCGTGTTGCGGCAGGTCGCCGGCTCGTACGTTGTGGTTGCCGTCGGTTTGCAGACGTTGGATTTTAAAGGGATGATCCGTCTGAACGAAACCGGTGCGTTTTTGTGGAAGCAGTTGGCAGAAAACGAATGTACCGAGGAATCCTTGGTGGCCGCCATGACAAGTGAGTACGACGTGGACGACAAAACGGCAGCTGTGGATGTCAGCGCCTTTGTTCGCTCTTTACAGGAAGCGGATCTACTCGTATGAAGCAGATACAACGTGAAGTCGCGTTTGCCGAGCTGATGCCGCTCATCGAGGATTCATTTCATCAGGGGCTTACGGTCACGTTGCCGATCACCGGCAACAGTATGTGGCCGTTATTTTCCCACAAGAGAGATTGCGTTGTCTTATCCGCCTGCGATCCGTATTCTTTGAAACGAGGCGACGTGCCGCTTTATCGGCGGGATAACGGCCAGTTTGTTTTGCATCGCATCGTACGTGTTGACGAAGACACTTACACGCTGACCGGTGATGCGCAATGGCAACTGGAAGTCGGCTTGCCAAAGAAAAATGTGTTAGCGGTCATGACCGGTTTTGTCCGAAAGGGGAAAGAAGTAAATTGCCGCCATTTCGGCTACCGCGTATATGTGGCGTTGTGGATGTGTCTTCGCCCGCTGCGACCAATGATGGTTCGTGTTCGCCGAAAGTTACGCAGCATATTAAAAAATAAAAAATAAAAAAGCACTTGCAATTTTGCAAGTGCTTTTTTGGTGGACGTTAACGGACTCGAACCGCTGACCCTTCGCACGTCAAGCGAATGCTCTACCAGCTGAGCTAAACGTCCATATTCGCGGAACGAATGCTATTATAGCGGAAAAGAAATTGCTTGTCAAGAGGTTTTTGATAAAATTTCAACGAGTTAGACGGTCGAGTAAATAGGGGGTTGCTTTTTCAAAATTAACACCGTACCAATTGTGCTCCGGCTCGGCTTCGGTGAGCCGTATACATTCGGCGGTATAGTCTGCCGCGATTTGCAGGGCTGTATCTAAATCCTTGCCGTTCATTAACGCGCCGACACATGTGCTGGCAAACACGTCACCCGTGCCGTGGTAGGATGCACCGATGAGGTCGTTGTAATATTCAAAGAACCGATCGTTTACGGCGTCGTATGCCATGACACCGATCTGGCCTTCCTCAAAACTGACACCGGTCAGTACGGCGCATTTTGCACCGAGTGACGTGAGCTTGCGCAAGATACCCTGTACGTAGCTTTTGTCATATCCCTCGCCGATGTAGGGGATATTCAGCATATAGGCGGCCTCGGTCATATTGGGGACGATGATATCGGCTTTGCCGCACAGCTGAGCCATCGCTTTTGCAAATTCGGGCGTAAAACCGCTGTACAGTTCGCCGTGATCACCCATGACGGGGTCGATGAAGACGAGTGTACCCTCGGCCTTAAAATCGTCAATAAATTGCGACATCAGATCCAATTGTTCAAAGGAACCGAGGTAGCCGGTATAGATCGCATCAAAGCGGATGTTTTCTCGTTTCCAGTGGTTACAGATTGCCGTAATATCCGCCGTGAGATCACGGAAAGTAAAGCCGTTTTTAAAAGCGGTGTGCGCTGATAAAACGGCGGTGGGGAGGACGGCCGCTTCAATGCCCATAGCCGAGATGATGGGCAGAGCTACGGTGAGAGAACACTTTCCCACGCACGAAATATCCTGAACCGTAACGATGCGTTTCATGAACTTCTCCTCCCGTTTAAAATAAGGTGAAAATGAGTCGCGTCACCTTGAAATATCGGTTTTACTATACTGCATTTGTTTTGGACTGTCAAGACGCGCCACGCAAATTTTGTGTATACACAATACTCGGTGTTGTCTTTTTGAAAACAGTATGGTATACTTGTCACGATGTGTCGAAGGGAGGGGATCCGGTGAACGGCTTTCGCTATGAGAATAAGTATTTTATCAGCCGTGCCGGATACCTGCAACTGAAAGCGCGGTTGGATGCCGGGCTTTGCAAGGACGCGCATACGGCGCACCCGGATGGCGCCTATTTCATTCGCAGCTTATACTTTGATGACTTTGAACAAACCGGCTTGTTGGACAAGGTGGAGGGCGTCCAAAAACGGGAAAAATTCCGCATTCGGTTTTATGACATGGACGATTCGTTTATTCGCTTGGAATGTAAGCAAAAGCTTGACCAAATGACGCGGAAATTCTCAGCACCCTTGACCCGTGAGCAGACGGATGCGATCCTGCGCGGGGACGTTTGGTGGATGCATGACAGTGAACACGCCTTGATTCGGAATTTCTATTCGAAGTACCGTACCCGCTTGTTACGTCCGATGGTGATCGTGGATTATTACCGTGAGGCGTATGTGTTCCAAGATGTGCGCATCACCTTCGATCGGGATATTCACAGCGGGCGGTACTGTGTCGACCTTTTTGAACGTGATCTGCCGAGCGTACCGGTGTTTCCCTCCGATCGTTTGGTGATCGAGGTTAAATACGATGATGCGTTACCGTATGCGGTGCGGCAGCTTCTCAAAACGGTACCGATGTCACGCAACGCCATTTCAAAATACGAATTGTGCAGAAAAATGCAGTAAAGGATGATCGTTATGAGTTTTTTGGATATGATCAAAAACAGTGTGGTCGAACAGTTTAACACCGGTGTGACAATGGGGGAAATGCTGCTGTCGTTATTGGTGGCATTCTTGATGGGCTTGTTTGTCCTGGTCGTTTATCGCTTGACGTTCCGCGGTGTCTTGTTCTCCAAGGGTTTTGCCTTTTCACTGGTTCTTCTGTGCATGGTAACGGCTGTTGTGATCCGTACCATCAGCTCGGATTTGGCGTTGTCGCTCGGTATGGTCGGTGCGTTATCCATCGTTCGTTTCCGTACGGCAATCAAAGATCCGGTGGATACCATCTTTATGTTTTGGGCCATTGCCAGCGGTATTATGAGCGGTGCCGGTTTATATCTGCCGGGCGCTTTGGCATGCCTTTTACTCGGTATTTTGTATTACTTGATCACGGTCATTTATCGAAAAAACAAATGCCCGTATTTGCTGATCGTCCGCTACGATCCCGCGAAAACCACGGCGGTCAAAAAAGCACTGCACTCTTTGCCGAAATACCGTATCAAATCGCGCGTTGTTACCCGCAACGGTGGCGAAATGACGGTTGAGGTTAGCTTAGGAAGCAGTGAAACGAAAATCATTGACACCGTGATGGCGATTGACGGCGTACAGGATGCAAGTCTTGTCAGCTATGAAGGTGAATTCGGATTGTAAAGGGAAAGCCCTTTGCCGTTTGTACGGCAAAGGGCTTTTTTACGTCATACTTTCGAGTGCTGCTTGTGCACTTTCCCAGCGTGTGAACAGGTCTTCCAATTCTCGATTATTCTGTTCTAATTCAGCGGAAATACGCACGACCTCCTCGTATTGTGCCGCAATCTCCGGTTGATCCAATTGTTGCTGTAACGTGGCAATTAACGCTTCTTTGGCAGTGATTTCTTCTTCGCATCGGCGCACTTGCGTCGTCAGCTTGCGCTTTTGAGATTCTTGCTCTTTGCGGAGCTTATAGGCGTTTTCTTTTACCGGTTTATCCACCGTGGAAGAGGTGCTTTCCAAAACCGTGCAACGCTCAATATAGTGATCGTAATTGCCGGCATAACTGTCGCATCCATTTTGTGTCATGTGCAGAATACGCGTTGCCATGCGGTTGATGAAATAACGGTCATGCGATACGATCAGCAACGTACCGTCATAGCCCTCCAAAGCCGACTCCAGCGCTTCACGTGAGGCGATATCCAGATGATTGGTCGGCTCGTCCAATAACAACAAATTGTTGTGTGCTAACATCAATCGCAGTAACAATAAACGAGCGCGTTCACCGCCGCTGAGCGCCGATACCGGCTTGAACACCTCGTCGCCGTAAAAGAGAAATGCGGCAAGCGCGTTGCGGATCTCCGTTTGGGTAAGCTCAGGATAATCATCCCACAACTGATCGATCGCGGTTTTATCGTACGATAGCTGAGCTTGTATCTGATCGTAATACCCGATGGATACTTTTGAACCTAAACGTATATATCCGGAATGTGGCTTCAGTTGTCCCGTGATAAGCTTCAGCAGCGTGGTTTTTCCGCAGCCGTTCGGGCCGATAAGAAAAACGCGTTCGCCGCGCCGAAGTCCAAAGTTAACGTTGGAAAACAGCGAGGAAGAAAAGCCCATGGACAGTTCGCCTACTTCCAACACCTCATTACCGCTCACCGTATCGGCGGTAAAGCCGAAACGGATGGAATGTTCCTCTTGCTCGACCTGCACTTGCTGTTCTTTCAGCCGCTCCAACCGTTTTTCACGGCTCTCGGCGGCACGAATGGATTTTTCTCGATTCCAACGTTTGAGAAGAGCAATGTTATCTTCCAGCTTTTTGATCTGCCGCTCCACCGATTTGTGTTGGTGTAACGCCACTTCTTTGTCGCGCTCACGTTTTTCTTTATGGGCCGTGTAATTGCCGTTGGTGGCATACACCGTTCCTTGCGTGATCTCCAATGTGCGGGTGGTGACCTTGTTCAGAAAATATCGATCGTGTGAAATGATGATGGCGGCACCGGAATAGGAGCGTAAAAAGCCCTCTAACCACTCTACCGAGGGGATATCCAAATGGTTCGTCGGCTCGTCCAACAACAGTAGATTGGCGTCCGATAACAGTAGGCAACCCATGGCAATTTTAGAACGCTGACCGCCGCTGAGTGTGGATACCGGTTGTGAAAATTGTTCGTTTGTGAAGCCAAGGCCTGTCAAAGTGGAGGCGATACGGCTTTTATAATACAGACCGCCTCCCGCCTCAAAAGTTTCCTGCAGGTGTTGCTGACGATCCAGCCATTCGGCAGGTACCTCGGTAACGGCTGCCAGCTTTTCGCCCAATTCGGCAAGCTCGCTTTCTATCCGGCGGATCGGCTCAAAGACACGTTCTACCGCTTCCCAAACCGTGATTTGTTCGTTTTGGAGGGTGTGCTGCTCCAAATACCCGACGCGGGTGTTTTTAGACAGCAAAATTTCGCCGCTGTCTGATGATTCTTCGCCGATCAACAGACGAAACAGCGTAGTTTTTCCGGAACCGTTGGAGCCGACCAAGCCGATACGGTCGTGCTCACCCACGTCGAACGACAGCTTGTCAAACAAGCAACGGTCGCCGAAATATTTACTTACACGGTGGGCGGAAAGAGCGCTCATAGTGACGATCCTTTTAACAAATTTGTTACATATTATAGCAGGATTTTTCTTGTCTGACAAGCCAATTTCTGGTATAATAAAAAATAGATTTGCAACAAGGAGGGATCCCAATGATGAACTTTAACGAAGAACGGATGTATCACATTGGACTTAAACCGTCTGAGGGCGCGGAATATGCCGTTATTACCGGTGATCCGGGACGTGTTGAATCCATCGCACGTCTGTTGGATGAGCCGCAGTTTGTCGCGAGCAATCGTGAATATACCACGTGGGCTGGCACGCTTTCCGGACATCGCGTGTTGGTTACTTCACACGGTATCGGCGGTCCCTCTACCGCGATTTGTGTTGAGGAATTATCGCGTTGCGGGGTGAAGACCGTGATCCGTGTCGGCACCTGCGGCGGTATGGCACTTGAGGTGTGCGGCGGCGACGTGGTCGTGGCTACCGGAGCGATCCGCGCCGAGGGCACGTCTCGTGAATATTTGCCGATCGAATTTCCGGCAGTGGCGGATCTTGGCGTTTGCAATGCGCTGGTGGGTGCGGCACAAGCCGCGGGCTACACCGTCCATGCCGGTGTGGTGCACTGCAAGGATTCCTTTTACGGACAACACTCCCCGGAAGCGTCTCCGGTATCGTACGAGTTAGAGAATAAGTGGCAATCGTGGCTGCGCGGCGGCTGTTTGGCGTCGGAAATGGAGTCGGCGACCTTGTATACCGTGGCGGCTTCGTTGGGGCTGCGTGCCGGTTGTGTCTTGCACGTCGTGTGGAATCAGGAACGCGAAAAGGCGGGACTCTCCAACCCTAAATCCGAAAAGACGGATTCTGCGGCAAAAACTGCAATAAATGCGCTGAAAGCATTGATACTTGCTTAAAAATATGTTATACTGATTTGAATATCCAAAAGGGGGGTGATCGGTTGCGGATCTTAGGGATAGACCCCGGTTATGCGATTATCGGCTGGGGCGTGATACAATACGAAGGCGGACGTTTTCACACGCAGGATTTCGGAGCCGTTACCACCGCGGCAGGTACGCCGTTTTTACAGCGTTTGGATGAAATATACGAACAGCTTACCGCCATACTCACGCAGTTCAAACCCGATGCGATGGCAATTGAAAAACTGTATTTTCAGAACAATCAAAAAACCGCGATTGAGGTAGCGGAAGCGCGCGGCGTTATTTTGCTTGCTGCCCAGCGGTGCGGTGTCCCTGTCTTTGAATACACACCGCTGCAGGTGAAAAGTGCGGTGACAGGGTTCGGACAAGCACAAAAGCCGCAGGTCATGGAAATGACGCGGCGCTTACTTCGTTTACAAGCTGTTCCAAAGCCGGACGACACGGCGGATGCTTTGGCAATCGCCATTTGCCACGCGCAGACAGGCGGGACAGCCCTTAAACTTCGCATTATGAAAGGACGCTAACGACATGCTTTACAGTTTGAGAGGAACCCTCATTCATCGTGAGATGAATCTTGCTGTTGTGGAATGCGGCGGTGTCGGGTATCAGTGCTTTATTACACTCAATACGGCACGTCAGCTTCCGCAGGTCGGTGCAGAGGTTATGCTGTACACGATCTTGAACGTTCGTGAGGATGCGGTAGAATTGTTCGGCTTTGCCGATAACGGTGAACTGGCTTGCTTTAAGTTGTTGACCTCTGTCAACGGTGTCGGCCCGAAAGCGGGACTTGCCATTTTGTCGGAGTTGTCTCCGGAACGTGTGGCGCTTGCCGTTGCCAGCGGCGACTATAAGGCGCTTACCCGTGCGCAGGGCGTCGGTCCGAAGCTTGCACAGCGTATCACGTTGGAACTCAAAGATAAGTTCGGGCTGCCGTCTGCAACCGACGGTATTACGTTGGATACGGGTAAGTCGGTCGGCGGCTTTAACGCATCCGGTAATGCCGCGGAAGCCGTCGGTGCGTTGACGATGCTCGGCTTCAGTGCCGGCGAAGCTTCGGCTGCCGTTGCTAAGTTGGATAGTGAATTGACTGTTGAAGAAATGGTACGACAAGCGCTGCGTGCGCTTGGCAGGAGGTGATGAGCCGTGCAGGAAATGGATTACGAAAATCGCATGATGTCCACCGAATATCTGCCGGAGGATGAAGGGGATAATCCGCTTCGTCCGCGCACTCTTTCCGAGTATGTGGGGCAGGAGAAGGTGAAGGACAATCTCTCCGTTTTTATCAATGCTGCCAAACTGCGCGGGGATTCGTTGGATCACGTGTTGCTGTACGGCCCTCCGGGGCTCGGCAAAACCACGCTGTCTGCCATCGTTGCGCATGAACTCGGTGTGAATTTCCGTATCACTTCAGGACCGGCACTGGAACGCGCTGGCGATCTGGCGGCATTGCTTACGAATCTCGATCAAGGTGACGTACTGTTTATTGATGAGATTCACCGTTTGCCGCGTACGGTTGAGGAAATCCTCTATCCGGCGATGGAAGATTTTTCGATCGATATTATCAATGGCAAGGGGCAGGGCGCCTCGTCCATCCATTTGCCGTTGCCGAAATTTACCTTGATCGGCGCGACAACGCGTGCCGGTCAGTTGTCCGCACCGTTGCGTGACCGTTTTGGTGTGGTGTGCCGTTTGGAGATGTATACACCGGAGGAACTTGCCAAGATCGTCGCACGCAGTGCGGGTATTTTGGGGATTGCTTGTGACCACGACGGTGCACTTGAGATTGCCTCCCGTTCACGCGGTACACCGCGTATTGCCAACCGTTTGCTCAAACGCGTTCGCGATTTTGCTCAGGTCATGACGGGCGGCGGCATTGACGCCGTTGTTGCGCAAACGGCGCTGGATAAACTGGAAGTGGACGAGTTAGGTCTCGATATGGTCGATCGTCGCATGCTGATGGCGATGATCCAGCATTACAACGGCGGTCCGGTGGGCCTGGACACACTGGCGGCGGTGATCGGCGAGGAAGCTGTCACGATTGAAGACGTGTATGAGCCGTATTTGCTTCAGCTTGGCTTTATCAACCGTACGCCACGTGGCCGTGTGGTGTTGCCGGCTGCGTATGCACACTTGGGAATTGCCCATCAGACTACCTTTGACGTGTAAAGGATTTTTCC
The DNA here is from genome assembly GCA_017440765.1 of Clostridia bacterium. GTDB lineage: Bacteria > Bacillota > Clostridia > Oscillospirales > Acutalibacteraceae > RGIG3009. The sequence goes on along the minus strand of JAFSGO010000123.1, from coordinate 10,914 downwards.
TATGAGAATAGCGGAAAACTGGAAAGCTTATGAATTATTGGATGCAACCGACGGTGAACGCTTGGAGCGGTGGGGAGATTGCCTCTTGATTCGTCCGGATCCTCAGATCTTGTGGAGTACCGGCCGCAGGCATCCTCTGTGGAAAGCAGCGCAAGCGCGGTATCATCGGTCACACACGGGCGGCGGCCATTGGGAGACCTATAAACCGTTGCCGGATGTGTGGGAAATCGGATATGAATCGCCCGATGCGGGGCTTCACGGGCTGCGTTTTCGCTTAAAGCCGATGGGCTTTAAGCATACCGGTTTGTTTCCGGAGCAGGCAGTCAACTGGGATGCGATGGCATCCATGATCCGCGCGGCAAACCGTCCCATTCGAGTGCTTAATTTGTTCGGTTATACCGGTGGAGCCACCTTGGCGTGCGTTGCAGCCGGCGCACACGTGACGCACGTGGACGCTTCCAAGGGCATGGTCACCTGGGGACGCGAAAATGCCGTTTCCTCCGGATTGGCCGACCGTCCCATGCGTTGGTTGGTTGACGATTGCGGAAAATTTGTTCAGCGCGAACAACGGCGCGGCAATACCTACGATGCGATTCTGATGGATCCGCCGTCTTATGGGCGCGGCCCGAACGGTGAGGTTTGGAAATTGGAAGAGCAGATCTACGGTTTGGTGCGCGAATGTGTATCCCTTTTGTCGGATAACCCGCTCTTTTTCCTTGTCAATTCGTATACCACGGGATTGTCCCCGTCGGTGATGCAATATATGTTGGGCTCCTTGATCGTCCCGCGGTTCGGCGGGAACACCTCTGCGGATGAGATCGGTCTGCCGGTCACACAAAGCGGGTTGATCCTGCCTTGCGGAGCTACCGCTATGTGGAAGGCGGGTGTCGGCGTATGAATATGATTTCGGTGGATTCTCTTCGCTTTCGGTATGAAGAGGGGGAAGAACAGCCGGATTCTACGGTTGTGTTGGATGGTGTCGATCTGACTGTCCCGCGCGGTCAGTTTATTGCCTTGCTGGGGCATAACGGTTGCGGGAAATCCACGCTTGCTAAACATTTTAACGCACTCTTGTTGCCGCTTGGCGGTGCGGTGCTGATTAAAGGTGTCTCCACGGCGGATGAGGATAAGCGCTACGATATCCGCAGCACGGTAGGCATGGTCTTGCAAAATCCGGATAATCAGTTGGTTTCGACGATTGTGGAAGAGGACGTGGCGTTTGGTCCCGAAAATTTAGGGGTCGATCCCGCCGAGATCCGTAAGCGTGTGGATGCGGCCCTCAAAGCAGTCGGCATGTATGAGTACCGCGGCCATGCAGCTCATAAACTGTCCGGTGGTCAAAAACAGCGCGTGGCGATTGCCGGTGTATTGGCAATGCAACCGGAATGTATCGTGCTGGATGAGCCGACGGCCATGTTGGATCCGCGCGGCAGAAAAGAAGTTATTGATACCATCTGTCGCTTGAATCGAGAAGAAGGAATCACGATCGTCTTAATTACCCACTACATGGAAGAGGCGGTATTGGCTGACCGTGTCGTGGTGATGGAAAACGGTAAAATTGTGATGGACGGTACACCGCACGAGGTGTTCTCGAAAGTAGATATGTTACGTGAACTGGAGTTAGACGTACCTCAGCCGACAGAGCTTTGTTATGCTTTGCGGCAAGTAGGAATTGATCTCCCGAACAATGTTCTGACGATTGATGAATGTGTTGAGGCGTTATCGGCACTGTTATAAAGGAAGAGAAATCCCATGGCTTTAATTGAAACAGAAAATTGTACATTGCGGTATTCCGCGGGAACGCCGTTTGAACGGGAAGCTCTCCACGATGTATCTGTCAGCATCGAGGAGGGTGAGTTTGTCGGCGTTATCGGGCACACCGGATCCGGAAAATCCAGTTTCGTGCAGTTGCTTAACGGTCTGTTAAAGCCGGATTCCGGTCGGGTTTTATTGGACGGCCGTGATATTTGGGAGTACCCTAAGGAAATCCGCAAGGTGCGTTTTGAAGTTGGTATAGTGTTTCAATATCCGGAGTACCAACTGTTTGAGGAAACGGTATATAAAGATATTGCCTTCGGACCGCGTAATATGGGACTGTCCGATGACGAGATCCGCGAACGTGTACTCACCGCCGCCGAATGGGTAGGGCTCAAAGCGGAATTGCTGGAAAAATCGCCGTTTGAGCTTTCGGGTGGTGAAAAACGCCGTGCGGCGATTGCCGGCGTGATGGCGATGCGCCCGCGGGTGCTTATTCTCGATGAACCAACCGCGGGACTGGATCCGCGTGGCAGAGATATGATTTTAAACCGCATCCGTGCGTATCAGCAGGAATTTCGTACCACGGTCTTGCTCGTATCCCACAGTATGGAAGATATTGCCCGCGTAGCGGATCGGGTGTTGGTCTTGAACAGCGGTTCTGTCGCGATGTTTGAGACCACAGACCGCATTTTTTCACAAGCTGCCGAACTGGAAAACATGGGCCTTTCGGTACCGGCTGTCACCAAGATTTTTGTGAAACTGCGTGAACGCGGTTTGGCGGTGCCGGACAGCGTTTACACGGTCGAAGACGCTAAAACAGCGTTGCTGTCCCTCTTGAAAGGGGGTGCCGACAATGTTGTCTGACATTTCCATCGGTCAGTTTTTCCCCGGAAATTCGCTGATTCATCGGATAGACCCCCGTGTGAAACTGGTGCTCGTCTTTGCGTATATCCTTTTGATCTTCATACCGGATAATTGGGTCGGTCTGGCAGTTGCCATTCTTTTGCTCGGTGTGTGTATCGGGCTCTCCCGTATCCCTCCCGGGCTGTTTATTAAAGGATTAAAACCGGTGATCCCGCTGCTTGTATTCACCTCGATCATCAACATCTTCTACGTGGAAGGTCAGGTTCTTCTCAGTTTTTGGGTGTTGAAAATAACGCTCGAAGGCATTTTTACGGCACTGTTTATTTCGATCCGTATTTTATGTCTGATCGCTGCCGGTTCACTGCTTACCTATACCACGTCGCCAACCACCTTGACCGATGCGTTGGAACGTGTGTTAAGCCCGCTTAAGGTGCTCCGCATCAGCGTGCATGAGATTGCTATGATGATGACGATTGCGTTGCGGTTTATCCCGACGTTGATTGAAGAAACGGATAAGATCATGTCCGCGCAAAAGGCGCGCGGAGCCGATATGGAAAGCGGCAATTTGTTACAGCGCGTTCGGGCGTTGATTCCGGTGCTGGTGCCGTTGTTTATTTCCTCCTTCCGCCGCGCGTATGAATTGGCAACGGCAATGGAATGCCGTTGCTATCATGGCGGGGAAGGACGCACGCGCATGAAACAACTGCATATGGTCATGCGTGACTATATAGCACTCGGTGTGATGGCGGCGTTTGTCGGCTTGCTCATTTTGAGCAACGTGTTTGTTAGCCCCACGATTTGATAAAAAAGGAGGGTTTTGTATGGCAAATGTGTGTTTGACGCTACAGTATGTCGGAACGCGATATCACGGCTGGCAGGTGCAGCCAAACGGCATTACCGTGCAGGAAACTCTCCAAGATGCAATTGAACGGGTAACCGGAATTCGCAGTGCTGTCACCGGTTGCAGCCGCACGGATGCCGGTGTACACGCCCGTCGGTTTTATTGTACGACCGCACAGCCGCAGCGCTTGTCTGACGAAAAGTTCGTACAAGCGCTCAACGCCGTTTTACCGGAAGATATCGCGGTTCTTTGCAGTCGTGCGGTATCGGATGAATTTCATCCGCGGTATTCTGCGGTGGCAAAACGATATGTTTACCGCATTTGGAACGGGAAGGTGCGCAATCCGTTTGAGCAAGGTCTTTCGTTGCACTTGCGCTCACCGCTTGATGAAACGCGTATGAACGAGGTCGCGCAACTGTTTGTAAGCACGCACGATTTCTCGGCTTTTTGCTCCGCGGGCAGTACCGTGCAGGATAAGGTGCGAACGATTTGCCGTTCCGAGGTGAAACGGGAAGGCAATGTCATTCTGTACACGGTGGAAGCAGACGGCTTTTTGTATAACATGGTTCGCATCCTTGTCGGTACGATTTTGGATGTAACAGCCGGTCGCTTGACCTTTGAAAGCGTCAGGCGTGCATTAGAAACCGGCGACCGTTCGTGTGCCGGAACCACAGCGTCCGCTTGCGGATTGTATTTAGATGAAGTATGGTATCGGGAGGAGGGAGAATCGTGAGCGAATCGAAGACACCGCGTCGACGGCCAAAGAATCAGTATCTTCCATGGCTACGCTTGTTCGTGCGGCTTTTGATCGTTATTGCTGTATTGGTTCTCGGCTTTCTGATTTGGAATAACTGGGACAGAATTGCCCCGGAGGCCGTTTTGGATTGGGCGGAAGCGCGATTCGGTGATGCGCAGGTCGGCAACGGATTCCCGGTTGCCGTTGAAGGGAACTCCGTTTTAGCAATGGGTGAGGTAAACCAACACATGGCGATGCTCACCGACACTTCACTGCAGTTTTACAATTCCTCAGCGTCCCGCGTCGTCACGCGCAACCATCCCTTTTCCAACCCCACCATGCATACGGCAGGCCGATATGCCTTAATCACGGAGGTTGGAGGAAGCCGATTCCGTTTGGAAACGCGCCGCGAAACGGTTTTGTCCATGGAACTGGAGAATCGCAAGATTTACGCGTCTTGTGTGTTATCTTCCGGTATGGTAGGCGTCGTAACGGATAGCGCTTCGCAAAGTTATCTTTGCGAAATTCAGGTGTATAACCGCCACGGAAAATCGGTTTTCACCTATCAGTGCCGCAAATATTTATTGACGAACATCTCTTTGGCAACCAACGGTAAAGGCATCGCGGCTGTCGGCACCACCGCTGAAGGCGGTATGCTGAAATCGGTTCTGCTGATGTTTAATTTCTCCGATACCGATCCCGTCGAATACAGCGGCTCGGACCTGCTTTTATACGATGTCAATTGTTACAGCAGCGGTGCTGTTCTTGCGGTGGGAGATAAAGAAATTTGGATTCTTCCCGCTCGAGGGAATGCGGTTGAAAAAATCTCCCTTGACGGTTTTGAACCGATTGGTTACAGCGCTTCAACCACCTTATCCGGTCTTGTGTTGCAGCGTTCCGGCAGTACCGGTGGCGGTTACGTATGGACGATCGACGGGTCCGGAACGGTGTGGAAAAGCGAGAAAATGGAAGGGAATTTCCGCAGTGTTTCTTGCCGAAACGCACAGATTTTGGCGCTGACGGAATCACACTTATATAATTTCTCAAAGTCAAAGTTAGAAAGCGAAGTTGACACACCATCGGATTCCTTGCTGGTTACGGAATACCGTGATCAGCCGTTACTGTTGACACTGAGTGAATTACAACGCGTGGAATCGTAGTTGTGCTTTTTGCGTAAATATGTTACAATGTTGGTTAACCAAAACTGACGCATTTGAACCCGATGTATTTTGGGAAAATGATGCGTTTGCTGCGTTAAAATACTCGTAAATCCGAAAGGATTTACTGCGTTTTTGCCTTGCCCCCACACCATTTTCCTCAAAATACATTCTTTGACCTGCAAACGGACGGATTTTGGGATGATTTGGGGTGCGGCAGAAGAAGCAAGACTGATGCCTTGCGATGATAACAAACCACAAAGCGCCGAAAATCCGCCGTTTGAGGCGGCTTTGAGTGCGTCAGTTGTGGTTAATACTGTAAAGGAGAACCTCAAATGCCGTATATTTTAGATGCCATTGTTGTTATCATTGTTGCTGTTACAGCGATTATCGGATATCGTCGCGGGTTCATCCGTACGATCATCCAGCTTGCCGGTTGTGTTATAGCGTTTGTGTTGGCTCTTTCCTTGAGCGGCACCGTGTCGACGATGGTGTATGACGGGGTTTTGCGTGGCGGTTTACACGACAAACTCGAAACGGCTTGGAACGAAACCGTTGTTGAGGGTGCGGCACAGACGTTGACGGAACAGACAGAGGCGGTTTTTGATACGCTTCCCGGGTTTGTGCAGACCGCTTTGGACACCGAAACGATTATGCAGGGGATTCAAAATTCTGTCGGCAACGATCAGACCGGTACGGCGGTTGCCGATTATCTGGTGGATGACTTGATTCGCCCGGTGATGATAGCGATGATTCGCTTCGTTGCGTTTTTGATTTTGTTTGCGATTCTCATGCTTCTAATCCGTTTGTTGGAGAAGTTGCTGAAGCCGATTACCAAACTGCCGCTTCTTCGCCAAACGGATGGCTTGTTAGGCACTGTGGTTGGCTTGGCAAAAGGCATTGTCTTTGCGTTGGTGGCGGTGACAATTATCCAGTTGATCGCTGCCGGTACCACTACCGGTCCCTTTACGCAGGAAAATTTGGATAATAGCGTAGTAGCCGGATGGGTTGCAGAAATCAATCCACTTTCGGCGGTGCTTAATATCGATTGAATGAGGTAATTTGCAATGGAACGTTTAAAGTTTGTATGGAACATTCCCAACGTCCTGTCGTTGATACGTATCGTCGTGCTCCCGGTTTTTGCTGTGCTGTACCTTAACGATTTGTTACTGTGGGCATTACTGATATTGTTGCTTTCGGGACTCACCGATTTGTTTGACGGTGTGATCGCCAGACGGTGCAACCAAATAACGGAGATCGGTAAACTGTTGGATCCGGTAGCGGATAAGCTGACGCAGATCACGGTACTTTTGTGCTTGGTCGTGCGTTATAAAGCGCTCATTCCGTTGGCGGTTATCTGTTTGATAAAAGAAGTGCTGCAGGCGATCGGCGGTTGGATCCTACTCTCCAAAAATTCGACCATACGCGGTTCCAAATGGTTCGGTAAGATCTCCACCTTCTTGTTCTATGCGGTTATGCTGCTGATCGTGTTGTGGGCGGATATGCCGACGAGTGTTTTAACAATACTGATCGTCTTGGTAGCCGCTACCATGTTATTCTCATTCTTCAAATATTTGCAACTGTATTTTAAATTGAGAAGAGAATCAGCTGCTTCCAAGGCGGTTGTTTCGGAATCCGCTCAATGATTTCATATAAAAGGAGTTCCTATGATGGTTTGTTCCCGTTGTAAAAAACGCCCTGCTGTGGTATTCGTTACTCGTATGGAGGGCGATAAAAGCACGAACGAGGGACTTTGCTTGACGTGTGCCAAGGAGCTTGGTATCAAGCCGGTGGACGATCTGCTGACAAAGTTCGGTATCGGCCAAGAAGAACTTGAACAAATGGATGAGCAACTTGGCGAAATGATGAATATCGAGGGCAGTGAGGATGAAAATTTCATGCCGGGCGGCGCTGCCTCTTTTCCGTTTTTGCAAAACTTGTTCGGGCAAAATTTTAATGCGGAGAATACCGCTGAAAAACAGCCCGAAGATTCTTCAAATCCTCCGAAAAAAGAAACTAAAAAACGCAGTATACTAAACAACTTCACAACCGATCTCACCGCTAAAGCGCGAGATGGAAAATTGGATGCTATCGTCGGACGCGATCGTGAGATCTACCGTGCGGTGCAGATCCTTTGCCGCCGCAGTAAGAACAACCCCTGCTTGATCGGCGAACCGGGTGTCGGTAAAACCGCGATCGCCGAGGGCTTGGCATTGCGTATCGCCGCAGGCGACGTGCCGTATAAACTGCAGAATAAGGAACTACGTCTTCTTGATCTGACCGGATTGGTGGCGGGCACGCAGTTCCGCGGTCAATTTGAAAGCCGTATCAAAAGCTTGGTTGATGAAGTTAAGGCAAAGGGCAACGTCATTTTGTTTATTGACGAGGTGCACACCTTGGTCGGCGTTGGCGACGCTGAGGGCGGTATGTCTGCCGCCAATATTCTCAAACCGGCACTGTCACGCGGGGAAATACAGGTGATCGGTGCGACAACCTTTAACGAATACCGCAAGAATATTGAAAAAGATGCGGCACTTGAACGTCGTTTCCAGCCCATCAAAGTGGAAGAACCCTCCATCGACGATACCGTAGAGGTTATTTGCGGCATCAAGTCGTATTATGAAGCATATCACGGCGTCGTCGTGTCAGACGCACTTGCCCGCAAAGCCGTCGAATTGTCCGAGCGGTATATTACCGACCGCTACTTACCGGACAAAGCAATCGATTTGTTGGACGAAGCGTGTGCCACAGCCGCACTGCAAAATAAAAAAGCGGACGAATATGCCAAGCTGTTACTCGAAGAGCAAGGTCTTCAAAAGCAGGAAGCGGACGTTATGGCAGGTGAAACGATCGATTACGAACACTTAGCCAATATCCGTGCTCAGTTGATGAAAACACAGCAAGCGATCGACACAGTCCGTGATGCCGCAATTCATATGCCGTTGGGCGAAGAGCATCTGGCAAAGGTCATTGAACTGTGGACAGGCATTCCTGCCTCAAAAATTCAAGAGAACGAGCTGTCCAAATTGGCGGACTTGGAGAACGAACTACGTCGTCACGTCATCGGTCAGGACGAGGCGGTTTCGTTGGTGGCTGCAGCAATCCGCCGCAGCCGTGTTCAGATCAGCCCGCGCCGCCGTCCGGCGTCGTTTATCTTCGTCGGTCCTACCGGCGTCGGAAAAACAGAACTGGTGAAGGTATTGGCTTCACAACTCTTTGACACGCCCGAAACGTTGATACGTCTCGATATGTCCGAGTTTATGGAGAAGCACGCCGTATCCCGCATTATCGGTTCGCCTCCCGGCTACGTTGGCTATGATGAAGCGGGCCAGCTTACCGAAAAGGTGCGCCGCAAACCCTATTCGGTCATTTTATTTGATGAGATCGAAAAAGCACACCCAGATGTGCTCAACATCCTGCTGCAGATTTTGGATGAGGGACGTGTCACCGACGCTCACGGCCGCATCGTCAATTTTGAAAATACGGTCATTGTTATGACGTCTAACGCGGGTAGCCAGATTCAAGAGAACTTGATGGGCTTCGGTAAAAGTGACGCGCAGGCATCTCGTGATAAAGCAACCAAAGCGCTGTCGGATTTCCTGCGTCCCGAATTTATCAGCCGTGTGGATGAGATCGTGTACTTTGCGCCTCTCACCAAATCCGATTATGCAGAGATTGCCGTGTTGATGCTGAACGAACTTGTCGGCCCGCTTAACGAACGGGGAATCAAGTTCACATGGTCGGAGAATGTGCCGTCGTATCTTGCGGATAAAACACACGGTGGGAAACGTGGCGCGCGCGATCTGCGTAACGCCGTTCGCCGTGAAATCGAGGATAAGATCGCATCCCTCATCGTGGAACAACGCAATCAATCAATAGCCGGTATCGCCGTTTCGTTAGAGTCGGATCAACTGGCTTTCCACGTTCTGTAAAGGGAAGTTAACTATGAAAAACGTCTTATTTCTCTGTCACGGCAACATCTGCCGTTCACCGATGGCGGAATTCATTTTCAAGGATTTGGCGAAAGGGAAAGGCCTTTACACCGAATCCAAGGCAGTATCACGTGAGGAGATCGGTAATCCGATCTATCCTAAGGCGGCAGATACCTTGCGCCGCCACGGAGTTCCGTTTGGCGGCCACCGCGCGCGGCAGATCACGGCGGAGGATTACGATCGGTTTGATTATATCGTCGTAATGGAAGAATACAATCTTCCGCGGCTCATGCGTATTATCGGTGATGATCCCGACAAAAAGGTATACCGCTTGTTGGATTTCACCGATACACCGGGTGATATTGAGGATCCCTGGTACAGCGGCCGTTTTGAAGCGGTATTCAACCAGATCCATGACGGATGCAAGGCCTTACTCAAACACATAAAAAACACCGAGGAATGATTCCTCGGTGTTTTTGTTTTACAGATAATCTTTGATAAACGTACCCTTTGATAAGGCGTATACGTATTCAAAACCAATGTCGCGAAGCATCGCTCTTGTTTCTGCAAAGAAACAATCCAGTTTATCAGCAGCATGACAGTCGGAGGATAAGATCACTTTTCCACCGTTTTTCTTGAGTACGTGTAACAACTCCGCACTGGGGTAGGGGGAGGTGCGGTAGCCGCGCCCGATGGCACCGGTATTTACCTCGAACAAGCAGTCACTTTTCAGCGATTCTTTCAAATACCGTTCCGCGAGCGCTTGATATGCCGGTAACTTCAAGAACTGCGAGACGTCAAGTTCGTCGTACTTGGTGATCAGATCAAAATGCCCGATAATATCCGGCTTGCGTGTGAGAATGTATTCGCAAAAAGCGCGGTAATAACAATCTGCCAGTTTAAGTGGATCGCCGTCAAAAAGTTCAATACACTGCTTGAGGCGGTCGGCACCTGAGTCAATTGGACAATAGGAATCGTCGATCCGAACGTAATGAGAAGAACCGATAATGTAATCAAAATCCGAGCGGTTAGGGAGAAGACATCCCGCATCTTCCTCCAAACCGATATAGATCTCAATTTGGGAACGGTACCGCTCCCGCAGTTCGCGCATGGTATGGAGATAGTCAGTCGTGTCTTTTAGGCAATATGACAGATCAAAATCGGTATACCCGTGACCGGAAAAGCCAATCGATGTAAATCCTTTTTCGATGGCGGCAAGCACCATCTCTTCAGGTGTGTTTTTCCCGTCACAAAGCGTGGTGTGCGTATGCAGATTGGAAAGCATTACGATTCCTCCAAAAACAGCGATTTTCTCAATGCGTCAACGTCGCCGTTGAACAAATACCCGTGAATTCCGACCTCTTTTGCGGCGGCAATATTACCGGCATTGTCGTCGATGAACAAACACTCGTCTGCAGTGAGTTGAAAACGACTCAGCAAATGCTCGTAGATCGCGCGGTGCGGTTTTGCAAGCCCGATAGGGCCGGAAAACACCAAGCCGTCAAACAAATCCAGCACGTCTTTTACCGCGGGATTGGCGGCATAAGTTTCGGCAAACCCGATGCTGATATTCGACAGAAGATATAACTTGCCGCCGCGCGCCTTAACGTCGGCTACCACTTCGCG